>DASSYU010000094.1:0-7489 GCA_035703125.1 Pseudolabrys sp.
GCTCGGCGGCGAGCATCGCGTCGTGCCGGCTGGCAAGCCCGCCTGCACCCGCAATGCGTTCGGGTTTGAGCGTTTCAAGTGCGACGGTGAAATCCGCGATACCGCTGAGATGCGCACCGTCGGCACCACTGCGCGCCACCAAATCGGCGCGGCCAGCGAGCAGAAGTGCTGCGCCCTTGTCCTGGACCGCCGGGGCCAGCGCCTTGACACGATTGATCAAGGTGCGTTCGTCGGCCTCGGCCAGCCGCAGCAGCACTGCAGCAACGTCTCCGGCATCCAAAGCCGAAGCCAGCTGATCGGAAAATGGGGACGGGTCCGCAACAAGCGGTGTCATCAGGTAGAGCCTGGGTGCCGGACGAGGCGACGGGTTCTTGGGACGCAAAGCCATAACGGTCGGATGCTAGCCTAATCAGGCAAAAAATTGACCTGCATCGTCACTTGGCCAAGGTGACGCAGGTCTTCGCAAAGCCCGCCAGCGCTTTTGCCATTGCTGCAATTGCCCCGTCCCAATCGCCGATCCGCGGCTGTCGAAACAGCTTTGCTGTCGGATACCAGGGGCTGTCGGTGCGGCCGCGCAGCCAGCGCCAATCCTGCACATGCGGCACAAGCAGCCACAGCTGCCCGGCCATTGCCCCGGCAAGGTGCGCCACCGCGGTGTCGACGGCAATGACGAGGTCGAGTTCGCCGATCACCGCCGCGGTGTCGGCGAAGTCGGTGAGGAGGTCATCAAGACGCCGGATCGGCAGTTGGTCGAGTGCCGTGAGATCGCCGGCGCGATACTCGCGTTGCAGACTGACGAATTGCGTGCCCGCCACCGACAACAAAGGCTTGAGACGGGGGAGCGCGATACTGCGATTGTGGTCGTTCTTGTGGGTCGGTTTTCCCGACCAGACGAGACCGATGCGTGGCTTACTCATGTCGGCCAGCCGATCCCGCCAGACCTTGGCGCGCTTGCCTGGTGCATGGAGATACGGAACCGACGCCGGAATGGTGTCGATCGTCGTGCCGAAGGCGAGCGGAAGACTCATGAGCGGGCAGTGAACATCGAAGTGCGGCAGCTTATCGCCACGGCGATAGATGCCGTCGATGTTCGCGGCATTCACGACCAGCGGCACCAGGCCGTCGGGGATCTCGAGGATGATCTTGCCGCCTTTCTCGGCAACCATCGGCAGGTAACGAATGAACTGGATGCTGTCGCCAAACCCTTGCTCCGCGTGCAGCAGGATGGTCTTTCCGGCCAGCGTTTGGCCGCGCCACTGTGGCTGCGTGAATTCGCGCGGCTGCAGTTCGCCTTCGCGCCGCCAGCGCCACTCATAGCCGGCCCAGCCGCGTGCAAAATCACCGGCGGAAAGGCACAGCAGGCCTTTGTTCCAGTGCGCTTCGGCGAGATCGGGAGCGAGCGCGATGGCCCGGTCGAAGCTCTCGATCGCTTCCTCGGCCCGATCCAGGTAGCGCAGCGCGTTGCCTCGATTGACCCAGGCATAGACATTGTCAGGCGCTGCTTCGAGCGCCCGGTCATAGTCGGCAAGCGCGTCAGCCGGGCGGTTGAGCTCGATCAGCGCGTTGCCGCGATTGTTATAGCCCTCGTTGTAATCGGGCTTGAGCGCAAGGGCACGATTGCACGCGTCCAGCGCCTCGCCGTGCCGGCCCATTTCGCGCAACGCGTTCCCGCGATTACCATGCGCCTCGGCGAAATCCGGCCGGATGGCTACAGCACGGTCGTAGTCGGCAAGCGCTGCGGCAAAGGATTTCATCGCATAGTGAGTGTTGCCGCGGCCGACCAGCATTGCGGCGTCGTCCGGTTTGATCGACAGCGCGCGGTCGTAGCTCGAGAGCGATTCATCGTAACGCTTAAGTTCACGCAGCGCGCGACCACGATTGGCAAGGGCATCAACAGCAGCCGGCGCGAGCGCAATCGCGCGATCATAGCTGTGTACGGCTTCCGCCAACCTTTTCAGCGTCAGAAGCGTGTTGCCGTGACCAAGGTAACCTTCGGCGTGATCTGGCTTGAACAGGACAGCCCGTTCGAAATTGGCGAGCGCCTCGTCATGGCGGCCGAGCAAGCGCAGAGTATTCGCCCGGTTGATAAGCGCATCCACATATTTCGGGCGATGCGCGAGGGCCCGGTCATAGCTTTCCAGCGCGTCCTCGGGCCGGCCCAGATCGACCAAGGAATTTCCGCGATTGTTGAGCGCCTCCGCATAGTCAGCCCGCACCGCGATGGCGCGCTCAAAGCTCGTCAGCGCATCGCGTGGCCGCTTGAGCGCACGCAAAGCGTTGCCGCGGTTGTTGAGCGCTTCGGCGAAATCGGGTTTGAGGGCGATGGCCCGGTCGTAGCTCTTGAGCGCATCCTCGGCCCTTCCAAGCATCGCGAGGACCGTGCCGTAGTGGGAGTGCGCTGCCGCCGACCGCGCGTTGGTCTTGAGCGCGCGCGCAATGAAGTTAAGCGCGTCCGTATGGTTGCCGCGTTGATGCTTGAGAACGCCGTAGAGGTGGAGCGCGTCGAAATTATCCGGATCGGAGTCGAGCGTGTACCGATAAAGCGTTTCAGCTTCGCCCAGTTCGCCGCGCTGGTGACACAGAACCGCCTGTCGCAGCGCCTCAGCGGGGGATCTTGCGGGGCTTGGCCTGGGCTGTGGTTTCGACATGGCCTCTCGATGAGGTTGCACCCGCTGCGCACGCAACATCACCGGGCCGGCGCGGCCGCCGGCGAATCAGTCCTTGAGGTTATTCGCTTAAAATCCTTCGTCCAAGCCGATCCGTTTACTTCTCACGCCGGCATCGGCACGGGGCCCATGTCTTTCGGTATCCGGTAGCCCTTCTGCACCGCCGGGCGGGCCGCGATGGTCTCATACCAGCGCTTGACGTTGGGGTATTGCTTCATGTCGATGGTCTGCCATTCGAAGCGCGAGATCCAGGGCCAGATGGCGATGTCGGCGATCGAATATTGATCGGCAACGAACTCGCGGCCTTCAAGCCGTGTATTGAGCACCTTGTAGAGACGGTGACCTTCCTTCAGGTAGCGCTCTTCGGCGTAGGGCGCCTTGCCTTTGTTGTATTTCACGAAGTGATGGACCTGACCGAGCATCGGACCCGGACCGCCCATCTGCCACATCAGCCACTCGATCACCCGATAGCGTCCTTCGCCCGTTTTCGGCATCAGTTTGCCGGTCTTGTCGGCGAGATAGATCAGGATCGCGCCGGACTCCATCAGCGCGATGTTCGTATCGCGATCGACGATGGCCGGGATGCGGTTGTTTGGAGCGATTTTCAGGAACTCGGGCGCAAACTGCTCATCCTTGGAAATATCGATCGGATGCACGGTGTAAGGCAGGCCGAACTCTTCCAGCGCAATGGAAATCTTGCGGCCGTTTGGGGTCGTCCACGTATAAAGATCAATCACGGGAAATATCCTTTTGGTTCGCAGCGCATGCCCGGCTCTGCGGTCGGGCATCCACATCATCAAATTCAGCAGAAAGACGTGGATGGCGGGACAAGCCCGGCCACGACGCGCCTCTCTATAGAAATTCGCCGGCCTCGTCACGCGGTCTGTAGCACGGCTGCTATGCCGCCTTCTTTTCCAGATCCGACTTCCATTGGCCTAGCGCGGCAAGGCCATTCATCTTTGCGCGATGTGAAAAGGCGCGCTGTGCCGCGGGGACATTTTCAGATTTGCCCTTCCAGGTCGTCTGCGGTGCATGCTGCAGCGCGCGGCCATAAGAGAAGGTCAGCTTCCACGGCAAATTGCCGATCTTGTTCATTGCGTCGAGGTGTGCAGTCGCCTCTTCATCGCTTTGTCCGCCCGAGAGGAAGGCAATGCCCGGCACGGCGCCCGGCACGCATTCCTTCAGCATCTTGACGGTCTTTTCGGCGACCTCGTCGACGGAAGCGCGCTTCGCGCATTTCTTCCCGGCGATTGCCATGTTCGGCTTGAGCACCATGCCTTCAAGCGCGACGCGATTGTAGAAAAGTTGCTGGAAGGTTTCTTTGAGGGCCCATGTGGTGACGTCGACGCAGCGATCGATATTGTGATCGCCGTCCATCAGTACTTCCGGTTCGACGATCGGCACGATCTGGGCCGCCTGGCATAGCGCGGCGTAGCGAGCGAGTGCGTGCGCATTCGCAAGAATGCAAGTGTGGGACGGAATCCCGGCGCCGATGTCGATCACGGCGCGCCACTTCGCAAAGCGCGCGCCTTGCTCGTAATATTTGGACAGGCGATCAACGAGCTTGTCGAGGCCGATGGTGACCACTTCGCCCGGGCACTCCGGCACTGGCCTTGTGCCTTCGTCCACCTTGATGCCGGGGATCGCACCCGCCTTCCTGATCAACTCGACCAGCGGAGTCCCGTCTTTTGCCTTCTGCCAGATGGTCTCGTCGTAAAGGATCACACCTGAAATGTGCTTCATGCCCTCAGCCGAGCGGAAGAGCATCTCGCGATAGTCGCGCCGCATGTCTTCGGTCGATTCGACGCCAATCGCATCGAAGCGCTTCTTGATCGTGCCGGAGGATTCGTCCGCGGCCAGGATGCCCTTGCCGGACGCCACCATGGCCTGAGCGACCTTGTTCAGTTCATCGAGTTTCATGGCTTTCTCCATCGCATCCAGATTCGCCGGCGGCGCTGCTCAGCGTCATTTTACCCGCAATACCTCGACTCCGGGCAAGGCCTTGCCTTCGAGCCATTCCAGGAAGGCGCCGCCCGCGGTTGAAACATAGGTGAGGCGGTCGGCCACGCCTGCGACATTGAGTGCCGCGACTGTATCTCCGCCACCCGCCACCGAGACAAGCTCGCCGGCTTCACTCAGTTCCGCTCCCGCTTCCGCAACCTCGACGGTGCCGTTGTCGAACGGTTCTATTTCGAAGGCGCCGAACGGGCCGTTCCATACCAGCGTCTTCGAGCGCGCCAGTACGGACACCACCTGCTCGATGCTGCGCGGGCCGATGTCGAGAATCATGTCGGCGCTGCCGACTTTGTCGACGTCAACGACCCGGGAGGGCGCTCGTGCCTCGAATTTTTGCGCGACGACAGCGTCGACCGGCAGCACGATCTCCCGCTTCGCAGCCTTAGCCTTTGCCATGATGTCCCGCGCGGTACCAACGAGGTCGGCTTCCACGAGGGATTTGCCGACACTCTTTCCCTGCGCGAGCAGGAAGGTGTTGGCCATGGCGCCACCAATGATCAGGATATTCACCTTGTCGAGCAGGTTGCCCAGCAAGTCGAGCTTGGTCGAAATCTTTGCGCCGCCGACGATCGCTGCAAGCGGTCGCTGCGGATGGTCCAAGGCCCGCGAAAGCGCTTCAAGCTCAGCCTGCATCGTGCGCCCGGCATAGGCTGGAAGCTTGTGACCGAGACCCTCGGTCGAGGCGTGCGCGCGGTGCGCGGCGGAGAATGCGTCGTTCACCCAGATGTCGCCGAGCTTCGCCAACTCGGCGACGAAGGCGGGGTCGTTCTTTTCCTCGCCCGGATGAAAGCGGGTGTTTTCCAGGCACACGATGTCGCCGGGCTTCATGGCCGCGACCACGCCCTCGGCCGGCTCCCCGATGCAGTCATCGGCGAACCTAACCGGCCGCTTGATGATGCGTGCAACTTCGGCGGCGACGGGTTTCAAAGAATACTTGGGATCGCGCCCCTTCGGGCGTCCGAAATGCGAAAGCAGGATGACCTTGCCGCCTTTGCCCGCGAGCTCGGTGATCGCCGGTGCCGCGCGCTCGATACGTGTCGCATCCGTTACAACCCCGTTTTCGACCGGCACATTCAGGTCGACGCGGAGTAGAATCCGTTTGCCTTTAAGATCGACGCGATCGAGCGTTCGAAATCCGGTCATAGGCCGCCCCGCAGCGACCGTCAGAGCAATTTGCCCATCGCGACGGCTGTATCCGCCATGCGGTTGGAGAAGCCCCACTCGTTGTCGTACCAGGACATCACGCGCACCAGCGTGCCGTTGATGACTTTGGTCTGGTCCATGTGAAACGTAGACGAGTGCGGGTCGTGATTGAAATCGATCGAAACGTTGGGGTCGTTCGTGTAGTTGAGGATGCCCTTCAGTTGCTGTTCGGCCGCGCGCTTGACGGCGTCGTTGATCTCTTCCTTGGTGGTCTGCTTCTTGGCAACGATCTTCAGGTCGATGACGGAGACGTTCGGCGTGGGCACCCGGATAGAGACGCCGTCGAGTTTGCCCTTGAGTTCGGGCAAGACAAGGCCGATCGCCTTGGCGGCGCCGGTCGACGTGGGGATCATTGACATTGCCGCCGCACGTCCGCGGTAGAGGTCTTTGTGCAAAGTGTCGAGCGTCGGCTGGTCGCCCGTATAGGCGTGGATCGTGGTCATGAATCCGCTCTCAATTCCGACCGCGTCGTTGAGAACTTTAGCGACGGGCGCCAGGCAGTTTGTCGTGCACGAGCCGTTCGAGACGACCTTGTGGTCCTTGGTGAGCTTGTCGTGATTGACGCCGAAGACGACGGTGAGATCGGCGCCGTCGGCGGGCGCCGAAACAAGAACGCGTTTCGCGCCTGCCGTGAGATGCGCCGAGGCTTTTTCCTTTGCGGTGAAAATGCCGGTGCATTCCATCGCAATGTCGATGCCGAGATCCTTCCAGGGCAGCTTTGTCGGATCGCGCTCGGCCGTGACCTTGATGGCCCCGTTTCCGACGTCAATCGTGTCGCCTTTTACGGTTACTTTGCCGGGGAAGCGGCCGTGCACGCTGTCATAGCGCAGCAGGTGTGCGTTCGTTTCAACCGGTCCGAGGTCGTTAATGGCAATGACTTGAATATCTTTCCGACCGGCTTCGGCAATGGCGCGCAGGATATTGCGGCCGATGCGGCCAAACCCGTTGATGCCAATACGGACTGTCATGAATTACTCCCGGCTTAATTCGGTCTCATCGCGATATATAGTGCCTGGTCACATCTTCCCAAGTTTGGAAAGTGCCGCACTGGCGACTGCCTCTGCGGTAATTCCAAAGTTTTTATACAGTTCCTTGTAAGGCGCGCTGGCGCCGAAAGAGTTCATCCCTACGAAGATGCCGTCGGAACCAATGATGGCGTCCCAACTCTGCCGCACAGCGGCTTCGACACCGACATTGAGGCGGGCGCCGCCGATGATGGCGCGCCGGTAGTCTTCGTCCTGCTCAAGGAACAGCGCTAAGCAAGGGACCGAGACCACCCGCGCAGCGATGCCACGATCGGCCAAAAGCCTTGCGGCATCGACGGCGATTGCGACCTCGGAGCCGGTCGCGAAGATCGACACCTCGGACCTGCCATCCGGGCCTGCGATTTCATAGGCGCCGCGCGCGCAAATATTTTCAGCATCGAACCGGTTGCGCAGCTGCGGGAGGTTTTGCCGCGTGAGCGCCAGGATGCTTGGGCGGTTTTCAGCTGCGAGCGCGAGCTGCCAGCATTCGGCGGTTTCCACCGCGTCGCAGGGGCGGAACACAAGCAGATTCGGAATGGCACGCAGAGCAGCAAGATGCTCGACGGGTTGGTGCGTCGG
>DASSYU010000324.1:0-6916 GCA_035703125.1 Pseudolabrys sp.
ATAGGCGTCACCCGAGGACTGGCTGCCCGAAAGAGCGCGCGCATAGCGCCGCAAGTACGGCAAATGTTGAGCAACTGCTTGAGATGTCGACAAGAATCCCTCCGAATGCTGCCGCCGTTAGCCGACCAGGGTAACGCCCCCCAGCTATATGCCGATCGACCTATAGCCCTCTAACGCCATTGTCTCAAAAAAGTTCCGTTCGTGGGGAACCATCTGCGCAGTCAATGGTTTTGACACAGACCAAGGGGGCACCGACGCCGCAGAGGGTCGGAAGTTTGGGGTTGAGCAATGAACGAACGCAAGCCCGTGGGACAGCAAAAACCAATGGAAACCGCGGCCACTCGCAACAAAAAGTCCAATTCGAAACCGGCCAAGCTTGGTCGGGATGTGCAGGCCCGGCTCGGGCAGCAGCTCCGCGCAATGTACGACGACGTCGTCAACCAGGGCGTCCCCGATCGGTTTAGCGAGCTCATCAATCGTCTCAACGGCGATGAGAAGAAGGACGGGCACTGATGGCCATGGACGAGTCGGTCCGCAAAGCCGTTCTCAGTGCGGTGCCCAGTCTCCGCGCATTCGCGATTTCCTTGTGCGGGAACGTGGATCGGGCGGATGACCTGGTGCAGGAAACTTTGCTGCGCGCGCTGGCAAATATCGACTCGTTCCAGCCGGGTACGAACATGTCGGCGTGGCTCTTCACCATTCTGCGCAACCATTTTCGTTCCGAATATCGCAAGCGCCGGCGCGAGGTCGAGGACAGCGACGGGCATCACGCAGAATCGCTCAAGTCGCAACCCGACCAGTATGGTCACGTCGAATTCCGGGAATTTCGCGAGGCTCTGGCGCAATTGCCGTCCGATCAGCGCGAGGCCTTGATCCTCGTGGGCGCGTCGGGATTCTCCTACGAGGAAGCCGCGGGCATCTGCGGTTGCGCAGTCGGCACAATAAAATCGCGCGTCAATCGCGCGCGCACAAGGCTAGCAGAGTTGCTGCATGTCAACAGCGCCGAGGATTTCGGCCCGGATGAAACGACGCGAGCGGTCTTGGCAAGCGGCGGCGAATAGGCGAACGCCCTCATAGTCCCTCAATAGAAAAAGCCCCGTGTGATCACCGTCGCACGGGGCTTTGCACTACTCACCGAGAAGTGAAAGATACTACGGTACTGTGCGCCCGCGAACGAGTCCCGCGATGAGCGAGATCGCAAACAGAACGATCGCCACGAAGAACACGATCTTCGCCGCTTCGATGGCAACTCCGGCAATACCGCCGAAGCCGAGCAATGCGGCGATGAGCGCGACGATGAGAAATGTGACGGCCCAGCCTAACATTGTAGTCACCTCTGTTGTCAGTTACGGCACGGCTGCCGCTTGGCAGGGCAACGTCGACAAAGGTGCAATGGTTCCTTTTGGCCATGTGGGGCCTGAAGCAGGCGAGAATCACTCGCTATCGCTCCAGGAACTGCTTCAGCAACGAGCCGGTTCATTCTATATGTCGGATATTGGAACCAGCGGTTTAGCGCAAAGTTTTTGGCAACATTAGTCATGCCACGTCCTGAAAAGTCAGGTCTGAAGACCTACCGGGCCAAACGCGATTTCGGCATCACTGCTGAGCCGAAAGGCAAGGTGGCGCGCAAGCGGGGTAACGCCTTCGTCATTCAAAAACATGCCGCAACGCGGCTGCACTACGATCTGCGTCTAGAACTCGACGGCGTGATGAAAAGCTGGGCGGTGACGCGCGGGCCGAGCCTTGTGCCCGGAGAAAAGCGGCTGGCAGTCGAGGTCGAGGATCACCCGATTGCCTACAACACATTCGAAGGGACCATTCCGAAGGGCGAGTATGGCTGCGGCACTGTGATGGTCTGGGACCGCGGCTATTGGTTGCCCGAGAGCGATCCTCACAGGGCCCTGGCGAAAGGTCACCTCGCGTTCGCACTTGAGGGCAAGAAGCTTTACGGCGGTTGGCATCTGGTGCGCATGCGCCGCAGGCCCGGCGAGAAGCGCGACAACTGGCTGCTCATCAAGCAGGACGATGACGCCGGGCGATCGCCCAAAGACGACGATATCCTCGAGGAAAAGCCGCTATCGGCTACGAGCGGCCGGTCGATGGAGCAAATCGCAAAAGGCTCACGGAAGGTTTGGCACAGCAATCGAGCAAAAGGGCGAACCCTGCCCAATACGCACCGCGCTGCCGCCACGACGAAAAAAAACATTCCGCGTGCAAGAACAAAAAAAAATGGTCCGGATTTCGCCGCAGGCCTTAGTGCCCTGCCTGCCTTCGTTCCTCCATGCCTTGCAAGTTTGTCGGACAGCCCCCCCGATCAAGGGAATTGGGTGCACGAGCTCAAATTCGATGGCTACAGAATTCAAGCGCGTCTCGATCACGGCAAGGCAACCTTACTGACGCGGAAAGGCCTCGACTGGACAAAGAAATTCCCCACCCTCGCAAAGGCAATCGTGAAACTGCCGACAAAAACCGCACTCATTGATGGCGAACTTGTCGTCGAAGGGGACGACGGGATTTCAAGTTTTTCTCTGCTGCAGCAAGACCTCAAAAATGATCGTCATGATCGCATGAAATTCTATGCGTTCGATCTTTTGCATCTCGACGGCACTAACCTGGCTGACTTGCCGCTTACTCGGCGGAAAGATGCATTGGCCAAACTTCTCCATCGTCAATCGGATCCGCTGCGGTTCAGCGAATCCTTAACCGAACCGGGTACCACGCTGCTCCGCCACGCCTGCAAGTTGGGCTTGGAGGGCATTGTCTCGAAAATCGCGGACGCGCCTTATCGCCCTGGCCGCGGGCACGATTGGATCAAAACAAAGTGCTCTGACAGGCAGGAACTGATCGTTGCCGGTGTCGTCCCCTCGACTGCGGACTCTCGGGCAGTCGGTGCGCTGGTGCTCGGCTTCTACGACGGCGGAAAGCTGCACTATGCCGGCCGCACAGGTACCGGATTTACACACGACGCGGCACGCAAGCTTTTCCGCAAACTGATGACCTTGAAATCCAATGAAGTGCCCTTCGAGGCCGTTCCGGCGGAGGAACGCGGCGCTCGGAAGCCCATCTGGGTCAAGCCGGCGATGGTGGTCGAGGTCGATTTCCGCGGCTGGACACACGGCGACCGGGTACGTCAGGCATCGTTCCAGGGCGTACGCGAGGACAAGTCGGCTAAAGAGGTTGTGCGTGAACGGGCAATCGCCGCCACCAGCCGTGCACCGGCCATAAAACGCAGCGCATCGGCCAAAAATGACACCGTCGCCGGCGTTCATCTCACTCATCCCGACCGCGTTTATTGGGATGATGCGGGCGTTACCAAGCGCCATCTTGCTGAATACTACGTCAAGATCTGGAAGTGGATGCGCCCGCATGTGGCCGGGCGACCGATCTCCTTATTGCGTTGTCCGGAAGGGGCCAGCGGGCAATGCTTTTTCCAGAAGCATGCACGTGCCGGAATTCCCGTTGAGCACCTGCATCTCGTCCCGGAGAAAGGGGACGAGATCATCTCCGTAGACAATCTCAGCGGCATTGTTGCCCTCGTGCAGGGAGGTGTCCTGGAAATTCACACAAGAGGCACGACCATTGCTGACCGCGAGCGCGCTGACCGCCTGGTTTTCGATCTGGATCCCGGTTCCGGGACAAGCTGGGATGATGTAGTGGAAGCAGCACGCGATGTTCGCGCCCGCTTGTTGAAATTTAAGCTCAAGAGTTTCCTGAAGACATCGGGGGGCAAGGGCCTACACGTCGTTCTACCAATCAAGCCAACGCCCTGGAACGAGGCGAAGACCTTCGCCCAGAATATTGCAGCCTCGATGGCAGCGGATTCGCCCGAGCGCTACATTGCAACCGCCACGAAGAGCGACCGCTCAAAACGAATATTCATCGACTATCTGCGCAACAGTCGCGAGGCAACGGCAGTCGCGCCCTATTCAACACGTGCACGTCCCGGTGCACCCCTGTCGGTTCCAATCGAATGGTCGGAGCTGGGCAGCCTCAAAAGCGCCAATCAATACACCGTCCTGAACCTCATGCAGCGGCTCGCACGCCGACGCAAAGATCCATGGGCCGGAATTGCCCGGGTCAAACAAACGTTGCCAAAGTTGACAGCAGGATTGAAATAGGCATCTCGCTGCGGAGGAATCGCTGATGGCAAAAGCAGGTGGTAATCGAACAGCCAAAGCGCAGTCATCGTTGACGCGCCGCTTTTCCCGATTTGCACATTCAACATCGCTGTGGACCAGTCACCCGGTCGCATTCCTACTCGCGCTCGCCGTTGTGATTGTCTAGATAATGACCGGCCCGATATTCAACTACAGCGACACTTGGCAGCTGGTGATAAATACCAGCACGACCATCGTGACATTTCTGATGGTATTCTTGATCCAAAACACGCAGAACCGCGACGCACTTGCGATACAGCTCAAATTGTCGGAGCTCGTGCTGGCAATGAAGGGGGCGGAAAATAAGTTCGCCGCGATCGAGGACCTCTCCGATGAAGAGCTTGAGCAGCTACACAATGATTGCCGAGCTCGTGCGGAGATGACTCGTCACCACATCGAGGGTCGGCAAAGGCGTTCCTCCAATCCTGCGGGTGAACGTTGATCTTAATGAGTTTTGAATTTTTTCGTGGAACTTTGGACGAGTTCGGACCGTTCAGGGAAGACCGTCATTAATGCCGCCACGCCGGAGTAGCTAACTTGAGTAAATGGACGATGACGATGGGGTTTCGCAGTGGCCTTGCAGCTTTCGCGTCAATACTGGCTTGGAGCGCGTTTGACGTCGCTGTCGCTCGGTCTCCCCATCAGTTTACCGGCATCGCCGCATACTACAGCACCGACTATTCAGGCCGCACCGCCCGTGGCGACAGGTATGATCCGACGAAATTCACCGCGGCGCACCGTAGCCTCCCGTTCGGCACGCGCCTTCGCGTGACCGATCCAAGATCGAAGCGCAGCGTCGTCGTGGTCGTGAATGACCGCGGCCCTTTCTCGAAAGGACGTGTTCTCGACCTGTCGCTGGCTGCCGCGAAAGCACTGAATATGACCGGTCGCGGGCTGCTGAATGTGACGGCAGTGGTTGAGCCGGCCCCGGCGACGTTTACGACGACGACCGCAACACGTTAATCGCACTAATCGAAGGCGTGCAGCGGATCCAGACTTCCTGCGCGCTGGCCGTTTCTCCAAGCCGGGTCTGCACGGTATTTTCGTTCAACAATGTCATGAAGATTGTCTCGCCCGCCCCTGGTTCCGGGATCGGCACCACGTACGAGAACCAATGTCGACTGTAATTGCCTTCCATCGCTTTGCCGCCTGGGGTGAGGATTTCCGGACCGCGAATGCTGAACCGTCGGCCATCTTTGTGGCACCAATGGCCATCGATCGCGTCGGCGCAGGCGGGGACGGAAAGGCTGGCGAGACAAAGTGAAAGACCGATTTTTTTCACGTGTCCCCACATGACTGCCGCCTGTATCTCCCGGCCCTCTTGGGCGCTTCTGTACTCACAATTTAGCTATATTAGCGGTCGATATGTCCCTTTCCTACCTCCCCCTACAAGGACCCGCTCAATGCCTGCCAAGCGCCCGGCGCCACGTCTTGCCCTCGTCGACGAACAACACATGAACGTCGGCCAACGCGCGTTGCTCGACAGCCTGCGGGCGGGCCCGCGCGGCGCCTCCCTAACCCCGCGCGGCCCATTTGCGGCGTGGATGCATGCGCCCGAACTGGGTGAACTCGCGCAAAAACTCGGTGCCTATTGCCGCTACGGAACTGCGCTCCCTCCGCGTCTGTCCGAATTTGCAATCCTTTGCACTGCGCGACTGTGGCGCGCGCAGTATGAATGGTTCGCCCATGCGCCAATGGCGGCAAAGGGCGGGGTCAAGCCACAAACAATTGAAGATTTGCGGCGCGGTCGCACCCCAAAATCCGCATCAAAGGACGAGCGAGCGATCTACGATTTCATCCAAGAGCTTTACAAGACGAGGCGCGTAAGTGAGCGAACCTACAAGCGCCTGCGATCACTGCTCGGCGACAAGGCGACTGTCGAGCTTGTCGGCATACTGGGCTATTACGCGCTGATCTCGATGACGCTGAATGTATTTCAGATGCTGCCCCCGGAGAGCGAAAAGCTGGCGTTTCCTGAATAGCGGTCGAGTCAGCAACTACGCCTAGTCTTGATGACGACCTTACCAGCCGGTAAATCCGTCCGAACGCGCATCGTGCGGCACTCGGCACGTTCGCGATACCAGCTCCGGTGGTGATTCCAACCGTGTTCATAGTCACGAATGATAACGTCCTCACGATCACGAACCGTTACTTGAGGCGACGCGGGGACAGCAGCCGTGAGCGTCACAGCTACGGCGGCACCAATAACGACGGATTTCATCCGGGCCTCCTCTGTCCCCCTGGAGCCCAGGGGAACGCGGGACGCAGAAAAATGTTTCCTTTCTATCCAAATCTTAGGCGACGCGTTCGTTGCCCTCTTGCGACCCCTGATCGGCGCCGCGTGGCCTGTTCGAGTGTTGGCGAAGCGCGTCGAGGAACCGTTCTTTCGGCAGAGGTGGAGCAAGCAACGTTCCTTGGCCAAGATCACACCCCATCACGATCAGGGCCTGAAGATCCGCAATCGCATTAATACCTTCGGCAACCACGACACTGCCGAAACGGTGAGCAAGATCAATCGCCGTCTGGCATATTGCAGCGTTGGTGACGTCAACTGCACAATTCTTTACAAACAATGCGTGCAGTTTGAGTTCGGTGAACGGCAGATCTCGCAGGCTAGAGAATGACGAATAGCCAGCGCCGAATTCGTCGATGGCAAGCGCTATAGCGCTCGTTTTGAATTCCTTGGCTACCTGACGAATAGCCGGCAAATCGCGAACGATCTGATCCTCGGTCAGTTCCAATATCAGGCCGGGCCATTT
>DASSYU010000283.1:0-8248 GCA_035703125.1 Pseudolabrys sp.
CCTTTGTCGTCGCGCGTCACCATCATGTCGATATCCGAATAAAATGCACGCTCTGCAGCCGCACGCGTGCCGACTTCGATGAAGACTGCATCACGACTTGATTTGTTGATCAGGCAGTGGCCATTTTCAACGCCGGCCTTCCACGCCGCCGCATCGCCCGGCTTGAGCACGGTCTCGCCGCCATCCTCCTGCAGAACGACCTCGCCCTGAAGCATGTAGACGAGTTCGTCCTCTTTCTCATGCCAGTGGCGTTGAGACGAGGCGGCACCGGGCTTGAGCGTGCAGATATTGACGCCGAAATGCGTAAGGCCGGCGGCGCGTGCGAGCCGCTTGCGCGACCGGCCCTCGACCACCTTGTTGAACGGCGGCGGATAGCCGGTCGCGGTGTCGATCGGGATTTTGTCGAGGTCGATTTTCGGCATCAAACACGCTCGATGATGGTCGCGGTGCCCATGCCGACGCCGATGCAGAGCGTGACCAGCGCCGTCTCCTTGTTGCGCCGTTCGAGTTCATCCAACACCGTGCCAAGGATCATGGCGCCGGTCGCGCCGAGCGGATGACCCATCGCGATGGCGCCGCCGTTCACATTGATCTTGTCGTGCGCAATGTTGAGCACCTGCATGTAGCGCAGGACCACCGATGCGAATGCTTCGTTCAGTTCCCAGAGGTCGATGTCCTTCTTGGTCATGCCGGCCTTCTTGAGAACCTTCTCGGTAACCGGGATCGGACCGGTGAGCATGATCGACGGCTCTGAGCCGATATTCGCGAACTGGCGGATGCGCGCGCGCGGTTTCAGCCCAGCTGCCTTGCCCGCGGCCTTGCTGCCGATCAGCACGGCGGCGGCACCGTCAACGATGCCGGACGAATTGCCGGGCGTGTGAACGTGGTTGATCGCCTCGACCTCCGGATAGCGTTGCACTGCGACTGCGTCAAAGCCAGCCATCTCGCCCATCTGCACAAAAGACGGCTGCAGCGCGGCGAGCGTCTGCATGGTCGTGCCTGGGCGCATATGCTCATCCTTGGCGAGGATGGTGAGGCCGTTGACATCTTTCACTGGCACGACGGATTTCTTGAAGCGGCCCTCGTCCCAGGCTTTTGCCGCGCGCTTCTGGCTTTCGACCGCATAGGCATCGACGTCATCGCGCGAAAAGCCATATTTGGTCGCAATCAGGTCGGCGGAAATACCCTGCGGCAGAAAGTAGGTTGTAACGGCAATCGATGGGTCGACTGGCCAGGCACCGCCCGAGGCACCGATTCCGACGCGGCTCATAGACTCGACACCGCCGCCGATTGTCATCTCGTGCTGGCCCGACATCACCTCGGCAGCGGCGAAATTCACCGCATCGAGTCCCGAGGCGCAAAAGCGGTTGATCTGTATACCCGGCACCTCGTTACCGAGACCGGCAACAAGCGCTGCAGCGCGCGCGATATCGCCGCCCGCTTCGCCAACCGGATCGACACAGCCGAGAACGACGTCGTCCACCAGCGCCGGGTCGAGCTTGTTCCGCTCTTTGATGGCGGTCAGCGTCTGGCCGGCAAGGTTGAGCGCGGTCACCTCGTGCAGCGATCCGTCGGCCTTGCCGCGTCCGCGCGGCGTGCGGATGGCATCGTAAATGAATGCGTCGGCCATGGGGCCCTCCAATGTCTGCCGCGCGTCAGAGGCTTCGCGCGATCAGCAGCTTCATGATCTCATTGGTGCCCGCGTAGATGCGCAAAACCCGCGCATCCCGGTACATCCGCGAGATCGGATATTCGTCCATATAGCCATAGCCGCCGAACAATTGCAGGCACCGGTCGATCACTTTGCCTTGCGTGTCGGTGAGGCGGTATTTGGCCATCGAGGCGGTCACGGTGTCGAGCTCGCCCTTGACATGGCGCTCGATGCAATGGTCCAGGAAGACCTTGGCGATGGTCGTGTCCGTCTTGCACTCGGCAAGCTCGAACTGTGTGTTCTGGAATTCGATGATCGCCCGGCCGAAGGCCTTGCGTTGCTTTACGTAGTCGACGGTGAGCGCGAGCGCCCGCTCCATCATCGCAACCGCATGAACGGCGACGATCAACCGCTCCTGCGGCAGCTCTTTCATCAGCTGGTAGAATCCCTGCCCTTCCTCGGTGCCGAGCAGACTTGAAGCCGGCAGTTGCACGTCCTCGAAGAACAGCTCGGAGGTGTCGGCGGAATCCATGCCGAGCTTCTTTAACTTGCGGCCGCGGCGGAAGCCCTGCGCGTCATCGGTCTCGACCACAAAAAGCGAGGTGCCTTTCGCGCCAGCCTTGGGATCCGTCTTGGCCACAACGATGACCAGATTGGCATGCTGCCCGTTTGTTATGAATGTCTTCGAGCCGTTGAGCACGTAACCGTTGCCCGATTTCTTGGCGGAGGTGCGCACTCCTTGCAGGTCGGAGCCGGCGCCGGGCTCGGTCATCGCGATCGCACCGACCATTTCGCCGGTGGCAAGTTTCGGCAGCCACCGTTTCTTCTGCTCCTCGGTGCCGTAATGCAAAATGTACGGCGCGACGATGCCCGAGTGGAGCGGCGCGCCGAATGTGTCGAATCCGGCGAGCGCAAACTCGCGGTTGATCACCGCCTCGTGCGCAAACGTTCCGCCGGCACCGCCGTACTCTTCCGGCATCGAAGCGCAAAGAAGTCCGGCCTCGCCGGCTTTGGTCCACACGTCACGATCGTAAAGGCCGGCTTCGTGCCAACGGTCGAGGTGCGGGACAAATTCGTCGGCCATGAAGCGCCGCGCCTGCTCCTCGAGCAGCACGAGGTCTTCGGTCATCCAGTCCGGCCGCGGCAGATTGATGGCATCCATCAGCTTCGACTCACATGCCCACAATACGGCCGCCACTCGGAGCGCGCGAGGGGGTCGCTATCACCCGCGTCTCGACGCTACTTTTTCGCAGGGTCCTTCACATTCTCGATCTTGTCGACCTCGACGTTTTGAGCCTTGCCATCAATCTTTTGCACTTCCCGGATATAGACATTTTGGACGATGTCGCGGGTATCGGGATCGATTGAAATTGGGCCGCGTGGACTCTCCCACTTCATGCCCTTGGCGGCTGCAATCAACGAGTCGCCGTCAGCCTTGCCGCCGGTTTTCTTCAGCGCTTCGTAGATCAGATGCATGCCGTCCCAACCGCCGATCGAGAACACGTCGGGGCTGCGGTTGAAGTCCGCGCGGTAGGCTTTGACGAAGGCCTCGTTCATCGGCGAGTTGTGCTCCCAGCCGTAGTGAAAGACAGTCCGGATTCCGACCGCGCTGTCGCCCATGCTTTTGAGCGCATTGTCATCCATCGTGATTTCACCCTGGCCGAGAATCTTGCCCGCGGGGAACCCGCGCTCCTGCATCGCTTTGGTCATGGACGCCGGCTGCGTCCCGCCCGGAATAAAAATGAAGATGGCCTCGGGACTGACGTCCTTCGCGCGTTGCACGAAGGCCGAGAAGTCGGCGCTGGCAATCGGCATGCGCACCGAGCCAACGATCTGGCCGCCCGCATCCTTGAATCCTTTGGTGAACCAGGTTTCGGCATCGATCCCAGGCCCGTAGTCGGACACCATGGTATAGACCTTGCGGATGCCGAACTTATAAGCCCACTGCCCGAACGCGTTTTCGAGCTGCGGAATGGTGAGCGATGTGCGGACGATATACGGCGACTTGGAGGTGATGACGGAGGTGGCTGCATTCATGACCACCATGAGTTTCTTTGCTTCCGCCGAAACGTCGCCCGCCCCGAGGGCCTCCGGTGTCAGCACGAAGCCGGCCAGAATGTCGACCTTGTCGCGCACGACAAGTTCCTGTGCCAAACGCTTGGCAACGTCCGGGTTCGGACCACCGGTGTCTTTGCGGACGATCTCGATCTTCTTTCCGGCGACGGTGTCGCCGTGCTGCTTAACGTAAAGCTTGATGGCATTGTCCATCTGCGCCGCAGCGTCGGCGAACTGACCCGAATACGACATGATCAGGCCGATCTTGACGGTCTGCTGCGCGTTAGCTGAAGTGACCGCCAGCATTGTCGCCGCCGCAAAAAGCAAAGTCTTTCGCATGCAAGTTCTCCCAAGGGCCGTTTTCAAACGCGACGGCTCGCCCGACAGGCTAGCGGGCTTTTAGGCTAGCGTCACGGAGCCCCTTGGCATGTTGACGTTTGCCATTTTCGATCACCTCGACAGCGACGGTGGGCCGTTGGGCCAATTTTTCGAAAACCGCCTGCGCCTGCTCCAGCTAATCGAGCAATCGGGTTTTCACACCTATCACATGGCAGAGCACCATTCGACGCCGCTCGGCATGGCGGCGAGCCCGAGCGTCTTCCTAGCGGCGGCGATTCAGCGCACCAACAAAATCAGGATCGGCCCGCTTGTCTACGTCCTTCCGCTCCACCACCCCCTGCGCCTCTACGAAGAGATATGCATGCTCGACCATCTCAGCGGCGGCCGCCTTACGGTGGGTGTGGGCCGGGGCGGAGCATTGATCGAGCATCAGCGTCTTGGCGTCGATCCCGCGCTGGCGCCCGCGATGTATCACGAGGCGTTCAGCGTGCTCATGCGCGCTTTCGAGGCCGACGTGGTCGACTTCGAGGGGCGCTTCTACAACTACAAGGATTATGTCGTGCAAATGAAACCTGTGCAGCGTCCGCACCCGCCGCTCTGGTACGGTGCGCCGAATGCGGACGCGATCGCATGGGCAGCACCGCGCGGCGTGAATGTCGTGTCGCTGGGACCCGGCGCCCGCGCGCGGGCGATCAGCGATCGCTATCGCGAGGAATGGAAAAAGCTCGGACGCGATGGTGCCGCGCTGCCGGGAATCGGAATTACGCGCCATATCGTCGTTGCCAATACCGACGGCGAGGCACAATCGATTGCGCGTGCCGCCTATCCACGCTGGCGCGAAGCCATCGAGCACCTTTGGCGGCGTGCGGGCGTTGATTTCGTCCTGAAGGAAATCTATCCGAACGATTTCGACGCACTCGAGCGGATCGGGCACGGTGTTGCCGGTTCGCCGGCCACCGTGCGTGACTACGTGGCACGCCTGCAATCAGACACCGGCGTGAACACCGTTTTGTGCCAGATGATGTTCGGGGACATGCGTTTCGAACATGCCGCGCACTCGATCCGGCTGTTCGGCCGCGACGTCATTCCAGCATTCGCATAGCGGATCGCCGGCCGTCTGGAATACTCCTTCGCGCGGTGTTACCACGCCGGTGCAATGCCGGGTTCCCAATCATGATACGAACAGATGAAGCGCACGGCGGCGTCGATTCGCCGGCCGCATGGTTCCGCCTTGTCGTGGCGATGGCAATTTCCACCATCGGCGGAGTCGGCATGTGGTCGATCATGGTGGCGTTGCCGACCATCCAGGCCGATTTCAGCGTGAGCCGCGCCGACGCATCGCTGCCCTTCACCATGGTGATGTTCGGCTTTGCCGGCGGCGGCGTGCTGATGGGACGGCTCGCAGACCGCTTCGGAATCGCCGTCCCGCTCGCCCTTGGAACGCTCGCGGTGTCAGCTGGCTACCTCGCGACCGGGTGGTCGACAAGCCTGTGGCAGGTCGCGACTGCGCACTTGCTGATCGGCATCGGCTGCTCTTCAAGCTTCGGCCCGTTGATGGCCGACATATCGCACTGGTTTGTGGCCCGGCGCGGCATTGCGGTGTCGCTCGCCGCGGTCGGCAACTATATCGCCGGCACGTTGTGGCCGCCCGTGCTGCAGTATTTCATTGCCGAATCCGGCTGGCGCACGACGCATATCGGCGTCGGCTTGTTCTGCCTGGTCACGATGATGCCGCTAGTGCTCTTCATGCGCCGGCGCATCGCGGATCATCATACCGACGAGGCAGAAACGGCCGCGGCGCAACGGCAAGCCAACATGCCGGCTTCGCCGATGACCCTGCAAGTCCTTCTGTGCATCGCCGGAGTCTGCTGCTGTGTGGCGATGTCGATGCCGCAGGTGCACATCGTCGCCTACTGCGGCGACCTCGGCTATGGCGTCGCGCGCGGCGCCGAGATGCTGTCCATGATGCTCGGCTTCGGCATTATCAGCCGCATTGCCTCCGGATTCATCGCCGACCGAATCGGCGGCGTACGGACCTTGTTGCTCGGTTCGGTGCTGCAGGGAACCGCGCTCTTCCTCTATCTATGGTTCGACGGGCTCATTTCGCTTTATGTCATTTCGGCGCTGTTCGGGCTGTTCCAGGGTGGCATTGTGCCGAGTTACGCCATCATCGTGCGCGAATATTTTTCGCCGCGCGAAGCCGGCACGCGCCTGGGTCTTGTACTGATGGCGACCCTGCTAGGGATGGCGCTCGGCGGCTGGCTGTCGGGCCTGATCTTCGACCTCACCGGTTCCTACCGCGCGGCGTTCTTCAACGGCCTCGCATGGAACATGGTGAACGTGTCAATCATGGCATGGTTGCTGCAGCGCTCGCGCCGGCGCGGGCAACTCGCCGCAGCATAGCGTTCAGAAGGCGTCGTCCGGCAATTCCATTGTCGAGCCGGCGCCCGCCTTGATGCGCTCAAGCCGCGTGGCGGTTTCGGGCAGCATGCGATCCATGAAGAAACGCGCGGTGACGAGCTTGGCATCCATTCCCGGCGCCGCGCCATTTCCCTTCCTGGCGAGCGCTGCTTCGGCGATGAGGCACCACATATATCCGAGCGCGACCAGGCCGAAGAGATGCATATAGTCGTATGAGCCCGCGCCGGCATTGTCGGGCTTGGTCATGGCGTTCTGCATGAACCACATCGACGCTTCCTGCAGATGCGCCAATGATTGGCCGAGCGGCTTGAGATAGACATTCATCGCGTCGTTGTTGGTGCGGTCTTTCAGATAGGTCTGCACCTCATTGAAGAACGCCATGAGAGCGCGGCCGCCATCTTTCCCGAGCTTGCGGCCGACGAGATCGAGGGCCTGGATGCCATTGGCGCCTTCATAGATCTGGGCAATGCGTGCATCGCGCACGAACTGTTCCATGCCGTGCTCGGCAATGTAGCCGTGGCCGCCGTATACCTGCTGCGCCATCACCGCATTGGCAAAGCCGCTATCGGTTAGCACGCCTTTGATCACCGGTGTGAGCAAGCCCATGTGGTCGTCGGCGCTCTTGCGGTCCTTTTCATTGTCCGAGCGATGCGCGATGTCGCTCTTGAGCGCGGTCCACATGACCAATGCGCGCGCGGCCTCATTGAAGGCACGGATCGTCATCAGCGTCCGCCGTACATCTGGATGCACAATGATAGGGTCGGCCGGCTTGTCGGGATACTTCACGCCGGAAATCGCCCGCCCCTGCAGGCGCTCCTTGGCGTAGATCGCCGCGTTCTGATATGCGACTTCCGACAGCGCGAGCCCCTGCACGCCGACGCCAAGGCGTGCCTCGTTCATCATCGTGAACATGGCGTTGAGCCCGCGGTTCTCCTCGCCGATCAGCCAGCCGGTGGCGCCGTCGTAATTCATCACGCAGGTCGAATTGCCGTGGATGCCCATCTTCTCTTCGATAGAGCCGCAGGTGACCGCATTGCGTGCGCCGATCGAGCCGTCGTCCTTTACGAGAAACTTCGGCACCACAAACAGCGATATGCCTTTCGTGCCCGCCGGCGCGCCTTCGATGCGGGCGAGCACGAGATGGATGATGTTCTGCGAAAGATCGTGCTCGCCGGCAGAGATGAAAATCTTGGTGCCGGTGATCTTGTAGCTGCCGTCGCCCTGCTTCACCGCCTTCGCGCGCAGCAAGCCGAGATCGGTGCCACAATGCGGCTCGGTAAGATTCATCGTGCCGGTCCAGACGCCTTCCGCCATCTTCGGCACATATTTTTTCTTCAGCGCGTCGGAAGCGTGCACCAGCAGCGCGGCAATGGCTCCCTGCGTGAGGCCCGGATACATGGCGAAAGCCACGTTGGCTGAACACAGAAACTCGTTGACCATGACGGTCATCGTGGCCGGAAGTCCCTGCCCGCCGTATTCGGCGGGCACTGAAATGCCGATCCAGCCGCCGTCGATGATCTGTTTGTAGGCGTCCTTGAATCCCGTCGGCGTCGTCACGCTGCCGTCAGCGGCGCGCTTGCATCCTTCCTTGTCGCCGACGCGATTAAGCGGGGTGAGCACTTCCTCACTGAATTTCGCCGACTCGCGCAGGATTGCCTCGACCACATCGGGCGAGGCATCAGAGAAACCGGGCAGATTGCCGTAACGATCGATATGGAAGACGTCGTTGAGCAGAAACAACGTATCGTCCACTGGAGCCTTGTAGGTCGGCATGATCCTCTC
>DASSYU010000483.1:0-3335 GCA_035703125.1 Pseudolabrys sp.
AACCGGAACCACCAGGCCTTTGTCGGTGCCGACGGCAATTCCGATGTGATAGTAGTTTTTGTAGACGATGTCGGTGCCGTCAATCTCGGCATTGACAGCGGGAATCTCCTTGAGCGCCTGGATGCAGGCACGCACAAAGAAGCCCATGAAGCCGAGCTTCACGCCGTGCTTCTTCTCGAACAGATCCTTGTACTGATTGCGCAGATGCATCACCGCAGTCATGTCGACCTCATTGAAGGTCGTGAGCATGGCGGCGGTGTTCTGCGCATCCTTCAGACGGCGTGCAATCGTCTGGCGCAACCGCGTCATGTGCACACGCTCTTCTCGGGCGGCATCGTCGGCGGGTGACGGCGCGCGCATCTGCACCGGCGTCGGCTGCGCCGCGGCGCGCTCGATCGCGCTCAGCATATCGCCTTTGGTAACCTGTCCATGCAGGCCGGTGCCGCTGACTTTCGACGGGTCAACGCCGCTTTCCGCAGCCAGCTTGCGTACCGATGGCGGCGTTGGTATTTCAGTCGACCTTTGCAGGGACGCTTGTGTCTGCTTCGGAGTTTCAGCGGGTTTTGCCGACGGCACAGGGGCTTTGGGCGCAGAGCCGGCACCTTCCTTGATCTGGCCAAGCAGCGCGCCGACGGCGACCGTATCGCCGTTCTTCACGGCAACCTCCGACAAAACGCCGGCTGCCGGAGCGGGCACCTCAAGAGTCACCTTGTCGGTCTCAAGCTCAACCAGCGGCTCATCGACCGCCACCGCATCGCCTGGCTGCTTAAACCATTTTCCGACGGTCGCTTCCGTCACAGACTCGCCGAGGGTGGGCACGCGGATATCAGCCATGTCTTGCCTTGCCTCTCATTCTCCATACCGATCATGACAGTCAGCTAGTCCATCCCAGCGCCTCATCGAGGAACTGCTTGAGCTGCGCAAGATGCTTCGACATCTGCCCGACCGCGGTCGAGGCTGACGCCGGACGCCCTGCGTAGCGCATGGTGCGGTGTTTGGCGCCGATCTGGTTGAGAATCCACTGCAGGAAGACATCGACGAAGAACCAGGCGCCCATGTTGCGCGGCTCTTCCTGACACCAGACCATTTCCGCCTGTTTGAAGCGGGAAAGCTCCGCGACCAGCGCCTTGGTCGGGAATGGATAAAGCTGCTCGAGCCGAAGGATATAAATGTCATTGATGCCGCGTTTCTCACGTTCCTCGTAGAGGTCGTAATAGACCTTGCCCGAGCACATGATGATGCGCCGGATCTTGTCGTCAGTGACGAGCTTGATCTTCTCGTTCGGCAGCAATTGCGCATCGTCCCAAAGCAGCCGGTGGAACGAAGTACCGGTTGTCATTTCGTCGAGGCGCGCCGCCGCACGCTTGTGGCGCAGCAACGACTTCGGCGTCATCAGGATCAGCGGCTTGCGGATTTCGCGTTTGAGTTGCCGGCGCAGGATGTGGAAATAGTTAGCCGGCGTAGTGCAGTTCGCAACCTGCATGTTGTCTTCCGCGCACATTTGCAGGAAGCGCTCGAGCCGCGCCGAGGAATGCTCCGGGCCCTGCCCCTCGTAGCCGTGCGGCAACAGGCAGACGAGACCAGACATCCGCAGCCATTTACGCTCGCCCGATGAAATGAACTGGTCGAAGACCACCTGTGCGCCGTTGGCAAAGTCGCCGAACTGCGCTTCCCACAGCGTCAAGGCACTCGGCTCTGCGGTGGAATAGCCATATTCGAAGCCGAGCACGGCTTCTTCCGAGAGGCTCGAATTGAGCACCTCGAAGCGCGCCTGCGGATCACCGAGATGATTGAAGGGCGTGTGGCGCTCCTCGGTGTTCTGATCAAACAGCACCGAGTGGCGCTGCGAAAAGGTGCCACGTTCGCTGTCCTGGCCGGACAGCCGCACGGGATGGCCTTCCTTGAGCAGCGAGCACAAGGCGAGCGCTTCGCCTGTCGCCCAGTCGATTCCTTCGCCGCTTTCAATCGCCTTGGCGCGATGCTCGAGGAAGCGCTGGATTGTCTTGTGAACGGCGAACCCTTCGGGAACGGTGGTGATCTTTTTGCCGATCTCGCGCAGCAGACCGGCATCGACGCCGGTATTGCCGCGCCGCGGATCGTCGGCATCGCGCGCTGCTTTCATTCCGGACCAGCGTCCGTCGAGCCAGTCGGCCTTGTTCGGCTTGTAGCCCTGACCGGCCTCGAATTCGGCGTCGAGCCGCGTGCGCCAGTCGGCCCTCATCTTCTCGACTTCGCCTTCGGTGACAACGCCCTCGCCGACGAGCTTTTTACCGTAGATCTCCAGCGTCGTCTGATGCGCGCGGATTTTCTTGTACATCAGCGGCTGGGTGAACGACGGCTCGTCGCCTTCGTTGTGGCCGAAGCGCCGGTAGCAGAACATGTCGATGACGACCGGCCGCTGGAATTTCTGCCGGTATTCGGTCGCGACTTTCGCGGCGAACACCACCGCTTCCGGATCGTCGCCGTTCACGTGGAAAATCAGCGCCTCGATCATCTTGGCGACGTCGGACGGATAAGGCGATGAGCGTGAGTAGCGCGGATAGGTCGTGAATCCGATCTGGTTGTTGACGATGAAATGCAGCGACCCGCCGGTGCGGTAGCCCTTCAAATCGGACAGGCCGAAGCACTCCGCGACCACGCCTTGGCCGGCGAACGCGGCGTCGCCGTGGATCAGCAGCGGCATCACCATCGTGCGCTCGTCCGGTTTGGCGCCGTGCTGGTCCTGCTTTGCACGCACCTTGCCGAGCGTCACCGGATCGACGATTTCAAGATGCGACGGATTTGCCGTGAGTGACAAATGCACCTTGTTGTTGTCGAACTCGCGATCCGACGAGGCGCCGAGGTGATATTTCACGTCGCCGGAGCCTTCGATCTCGTCAGGCGTCGCCGAACCGCCCTTGAATTCATGAAACAGCGCGCGGTGCGGCTTGCCCATGACCTGCGTGAGCACATTGAGGCGACCGCGGTGCGGCATTCCGATGCAGATTTCCTTCACGCCCAAATTGCCGCCACGTTTGATGATCTGCTCGAGCGCCGGGATCAGCGCCTCGGCGCCGTCGAGGCCGAAGCGCTTGGTGCCGGTATATTTGACGTCGAGGAATTTTTCGAAGCCTTCCGCCTCCACCAGCTTGTTGAGGATCGCGCGCTTGCCCTCGCGGGTGAAAGTGATCTCCTTGTCGCGGCCCTCGATACGCTCCTGGATCCAGCTCTTCTGCGCGGCATTCGAGATGTGCATGAACTCGACGCCAAGCGTCTGGCAGTAGGTCCGGCGAAGGATGCCGACGATCTCGCGCATCGACGCGAACTCGAGGCCGAGCACCTTATCGAGGTAGATC
>DASSYU010000355.1:0-3386 GCA_035703125.1 Pseudolabrys sp.
GATCCCGTACAGCTTCACCACGTTGCGGCTGCACAGGCTGGAGGCGGCCTGCATCCCGAGCAACACGGCATCGGTTCGCCTGCTTGAGAAAACCGGATTCAAGCGCGAAGGCTATGCGCGCGGCTATCTTTGCATCAACGGAGTCTGGCAGGATCACCTGTTGTATGCGCGGCTTAAGGATGACACCGACTGAGCCGGTGTCCTTGGGCTATAACGGAGCGGGGCACTGCTTTGCATGTGGAACGAGGGATCGTGGTGAAGGGAATTAGACGGGCAGCAACTGTTCCGACGGGGACGACGGCGTTTGTATGCCTGGCGCTGGGTCTGGCGGGTTGCGGCTCGACCAATGTGTTCAGCACATCTGCCCTGGACCTGTTCAGCACCTCATCCAAGGCGACGTCCGGCGATGCCGGTGCCGCCCCCGATCCGAACGCCAACGTTGAATGTCCCGGCATCGAAGTAAGGAGCGGCGCCGCGACATTGATGATCGGTAGCAAGCCGGGTGAGGGCGAGCCGTCTGCGCTCGACCTGCGTTATCAGGTCACGATCGTCCGCACGGCACGCGAATGCCGGGTTACGGCCGGCGTCATGACCATGAAGGTCGGCGTCGAGGGACGCGTCATCACCGGTCCGGCGGGTGGACCTGGTACGGTTGACGTGCCGCTTCGGCTTGCCGTCGTGCAGGAAGGGGTCAACCCCAAGACCATCTTGTCGAAGTTTGCGCGCGAGCAGGTGACGATTGGGGAAGCGGTCAATCGCGTTACCTTCACGCACATCGATCCGGAGATTTCATTCCCGATGCCGCAGCCCGCCGCGAATATCGACGCCTATGTCGTGTATGTCGGATTTGATCCTCTGGGGGTGCAGCAGGAAAAGAAAAAACCGGCGGCGAAACCGAAGCCTCGCGTTGCGCCGAAGCCGCGTCAAAGCTGAAGTTGCGCCTACCAGCCGCGCAGGTCGATGATGGCGCGCTTGAGCGCTCGCAGGTCCGCAATCACGTCGCAGGCGCCGGCGGCACGCAGCTGATCGGCGGTGTCGTTGCCGGCGTGGCTTGCGCCGGCGAAACCGATCACCGTCATTCCGGCGGCTACGCCGGCGGTTACGCCGACTGGTGAATCTTCCACGACGATGCAGGCCCCAGGCTCGACACCCATTTTCCCAGCGGCGTGCAGCAACAGGTCCGGCGCCGGTTTGCCATTGCGGACGTCGCTTGCCGAAAATAGATTCGGCTCGAAAAACCGGATCAGCCCGGTGCTCTCGAGGCTGACGCGAATTCGCTCAAGCGATGATGACGATGCGACGCATTTCGGCCCGCGCAACCACGACAACGCATAGGCCGCATGATGTGTCGGGCGCAGCTCGCTGCGAAAACGGCGCAGGATCGACTCGGCAACGCTCGCAGCGAAGCCGGTAGGTAGTTTACGGCCCGTCGCAAACTCCACATTGGCGAACATGTCCGCGGGGCGGCGTCCGGTGAAATAGCGCGCGATCATGTCCGGCGTCAGCGGAAAGCCGGCGCGCATAAACTCCTGTGACGCGATTGTGGTCGCCAACGGCTCACTATCAACCAGCACGCCGTTGCAATCGAAGATGACCATTGGTCCTCCGATGCCTCGGCCGGGAAATTCGGCCATCTAACGCACTGTCCAGACGAATCAGTTGGCGAGAATAGGGATGGAACTTCCACGCGCAATTGGTCCCGCGCGCTGAACCGGCAGTTGTGCACATCCTCAGATTGGATAGCGGGGACAACTCTGCCGGAGGCCGCATAAGACGGTTGAAATGCCTACCGGCCGGGGAACGCGGCTAGTTCAGCTTCTTGCGGACGTCGTCGATGCCTTTGGCGATCAGTTCGGCTGCGAGCTTGCCCTTCGTCTCGGCACTGAGAATCTTCTCGGCCGCGGCGACAGCTGCTTCGGCGGCTGCGCTGCGAACGTCGGCCGCGGCCTGCACTTCGGCCTGCGCGATCTTGGCTTCGGCCATCTTCGTGCGCCGGGCGACAAAGTCCTCGATCCGGGTCTTGGCCTCGGCGGCCATACGCTCGGCTTCGACTTTGGCGCCGGAGATGATGTCCTGCGCCTCGCCTTCGGCGGCCTGGCGCTTGCGCTGATACTCGGCCAGCAGCTCCGCCGCTTCGTCCTTGAGCTTGCGAGCCTCGTCAAGCTCGGCCTTGATGCGCGCCGCCCGCTCGTCGAGCGACTTTGCGATCATCCGGTGCACGCCGAGGTAGCCCAGGCCGGCAACGAATATGACAAAGGCAACCGCGACCCAGAACTCGGCATCGCCCAACAGTTCAACGATGGTGTGCACGGTTGGTCTTCCTCAACTTTTGAGCACGTCAGTGACTGCCGCATCGACTACGCCGTCGGCCGGCGCCGTGCCGATCAGACGCTCGACGATTGCCTTGGTCGCGTCGGCGGCGATGCCGCGTACGTTCGCCATGGCCGCCTGTTTGGTGGCGGCGATCGTCTTCTCAGCGTCAGCCAATTTGGCGTTGAGCTGGCTTTCAAGCGTTTTACGGCGCGCCTCCGCTTCGGCGGCCTGCTTGTCGCGCATGTCGTTGGCGATCGCCTGCGCGCGGGTACGGGCATCGGCTAGCGCCTTCTCGTATGCCGCTATCGCTGCATCCGATTGCGTCTTGAACGCGCTGGCTTGAGCCAGGTCGTCGTCAATGTGCTTTTGCCGCTGTGCGATGATGCCGCCGACGCGCGGCAGCGCGACCTTCGCCACTATCACGTAAAGCAGGGCAAAGGTGACAACGAGCCATACCAGTTGCGAGGCAAACGTCTGCGCATTGAAGGGCGGGAACACGCCCTTATGCTGGCCCGGCACCTCGGTATGGGCAGTTGTCGCCATCGCGGAACGAATCCTGCCGGATTACAGTGCGAACAGCAGCAGAAGCGCGATCAGCAGCGAGAAGATGCCGAGCGCTTCGGTCACGGCGAACCCGAAAATGAGGTTGCCGAACTGGCCCTGGGCGGCTGAGGGGTTACGCAATGCGGCGGCCAGATAATGACCAAAGATCGCGCCCACGCCGACGCCGGCGCCGCCCATGCCGATGCAGGCAATGCCGGCACCGATGTATTTCGCTGCGATTGGATCCATGACGAACTCCTTTGCTAGATCGCTATGAGCCTTCAGTGGCCCGGATGGATGGCATCGTTGAGATAGATGCAGGTGAGGATGGCGAATACGTAGGCTTGAAGAAAGGCGACCAGCAGTTCCAGCGCGGTGAGCGCGACGACCAGCGCCAGCGGAAGTGCCGCGCCTGCTACACCGATGAAGCCGGCCCCGCCAAGAAGGATAATGAAGCTTGCGAACACTTTCAGCGTGATGTGCCCCGCCAGCATGTTGGCGAATAGACGCACACTGTGTGAGATCGGCCG
>DASSYU010000060.1:0-9578 GCA_035703125.1 Pseudolabrys sp.
CCTGATGCTCACCAATTTCCACCTGCCGCGCTCGACATTGTTCATGCTGGTCGCAGCCTTCAGCGGGCTCGACACCATGAAACGCGCCTATGCGCACGCCATCGCGGCCGGCTACCGCTTCTATTCGTACGGCGACGCGTGTCTGCTTTATCCTGCCGGCCGATGAGTAAACCCTTCTCCTTCCAGCTGTTCAATACTGACGGCGACGCACGCCGCGGCGAACTCATCACGTCGCATGGAAAGGTGCAGACGCCGGCCTTCATGCCGGTCGGGACGCAGGCGACCGTAAAAGGCCTATTGCCGGACGACGTCCGTGCGACCGGCGCCGAGATCGTCCTCGGCAACATCTATCATCTGATGCTGCGCCCCGGCGCCGAGCGCATTGCGGCACTTGGCGGCCTCCATAAGTTCATGAACTGGCCGCTGCCGATCCTCACCGATTCCGGCGGATTCCAGGTGATGTCGCTGTCGGAGCTGCGCCAGATCGACGAACGCGGGGTGACGTTCCGCTCCCATCTCGACGGCGCCATGGTGGCACTTTCGCCCGAGCGCGCGATCGAGATCCAGGGACTGCTCGGTGCCGATATTTCGATGCAGCTCGACGAGTGCCTGAAGCTACCCGCCTCGTCAGAAGAAATCGCGCGCGCGATGCAGCTGTCGTTACGCTGGGCCGAGCGCTCGAAACGCGCTTTTGAGGCGCGCGCCAAGCAAGGCTATGCCCTGTTCGGAATTGTGCAGGGCGGCGACGATCTCGTGCTGCGCGCCGAGAGCGCCCGTGCGCTAACCAGCATGGACTTCCAGGGCTATGCGATCGGCGGACTCGCGGTCGGCGAGCCGCAGGAGGTGATGCTCAAGATCGTTGGTGAGACGGCACCGGCTTTGCCGACGGATCGCCCGCGCTATCTGATGGGTGTCGGCACGCCGCACGATCTCATCGAGGCCGTCAGGCGCGGCATCGACATGTTTGACTGCGTGCTGCCGACGCGCAACGGCCGCCATGGCATGGCCTTCACGCGTTTCGGTCCGATCAACCTTGGCAATGCGCGCCATGCGCACGATCCGCGGCCGCTCGACGAACAGAGCACGCATCCGGCCGCGCGTACCTATTCGCGCGCCTATCTGCATCACCTGACCAAGGCCAACGAGATCCTCGGCGCGGTGCTGCTCTCGACGATCAATCTTGCCTACTACCAGACTTTGATGGCGGGTATGCGGGAGGCCATCGCAGGCGGGCGCTTTGCCGATTTTCGGAGTGCCGCAGAGGCCGGCTGGGCGCAAGGCGATTTGCCGCCGCTCTGAGGGTTGTCTCGCGGGTTGCGCTTCGCTAAAGCCAGCCCATGAACGTCCAGCAGTCGTTTCTCTCACATCGTCGCAAGCCGCATTTCAAGCTGCCTGCGGGTGCGTGCGACGCCCATTGCCACGTCTTCGGGCCGGCCGCGAAATTCCCTTATGCGCCGAACCGGCGTTACACGCCGGAGGATGCACCGAAGGAAATGCTCGCCGCGTTGCACGCGCATCTCGGCATCGGGCGTGCCGTCATCGTGCAGGCGAGCTGCCACGGCACCGACAATGCGGCGATGCTCGACTGCATTGCGTCCGACCCCAGACGCTACCGCGGTGTTGCGATCGTCAACGACAGCTTCACTGACAAGGATTTCGACAAGCTCGACGCCGGCGGCGTGCGCGGGGTTCGCTTTAATTTCGTGAAACATCTCGGCGGCGCGCCGGACATGGCCGTTTTCAACCAGGTCATCGATCGCATCAAGTGCCGGGGCTGGCACGTGGTGCTGCATGTCGATGCACCCGATATCATTCCGCTGTCGGAGATGATGCGAAAACTGCCGCTGCCGTTCATCGTCGATCATATGGGACGCGTGCCTTCGGCCGCCGGTGTCGATCAGCCGCCGCTGCGCGCGCTGATCGAGCTTTCACGCTTGGAAAATTTCTGGATCAAGGTTTGCGGCTCGGAACGGATCTCCATGCCGCCTTATTCGGCCGCCGTGCCAATCGCTCATGCGCTCGTTGAGGCTGTCCTTGATCGCGTGCTGTGGGGAACCGATTTCCCGCACCCGAATGCGACGCATGAGGCCGACGAAGCCGATCTGGTTGATCTCGTGCCGCAATTCGCGCCCGATCCGCTGGCGCAAAAACGCCTGCTGGTAGACAATCCGGCACGGCTTTATGGTTTTAGATCATAAGAACAAAGATTGTGGAGGAGACGCACATGACCAATGGGATATTCCGGGCGACCCGCCGTTGCGCGGTTCTGGCCGTAGCGGCGTTGATGCTTGCGCCTTTGAGCGGAGCAAAAGCGGCCTGGCCGGAAAAGCCGATCAAGATCGTTCTGCCGTTCGGCGCCGGCGGTGTCGCCGACGTCACCTCGCGCATAATGGCCGACAAGCTCAGCCAGAAGCTCGGCCAGCGCGTCGTCATCGAAAACATGCCCGGTCCCGGCGGCATCAGCGCCGCGCGCGCCGTAATTACGTCGCCGCCTGACGGCTACACGATGGCGCTGGTGACCAACGGCACGGCGATCAGCTTGGCGGCTTTCAAAAGCCTGCCGTTCGACCCGGTGAAGGATTTCGAGCCGGTGTCGATGGTCGGCACGTTCGATCTCGTTTTCGTCGTCAACAGCGAGTCCGAGTACAAGACGCTGGGCGACTTCATCAAGGCGGCGAAAGCGCAACCCGGTAAACTGAATATCGGCACCATCGCGGTTGGCGGCACGCAGAATCTCGGCGCCGAGCTGTTCAAATCGATGGCCGGTCTCAATGTACAGATCGTCCCTTACAAGAATTCGCCCGACATCGTGGTGGCGCTGCTGCGCAATGACGTGCAGATGCAGGTCGACTTTCCGCCGGCGGTACAGGGGCAGATCAATGACGGCAAGATCCGCGTACTGGCGACATCGAGCCCAAAGCCGTCGCCGCTGCTCAAGGGCGTACCGACAGTCGATCAGGCCGGCGTGAAGGGCTTCGAGGTCATTTCGTGGAACGCCATCGGCGTGCCGAAGGGCACTCCCAAAGAGGTCGTCACCACAATGAGCAAGGCGATGCACGAAGTGCTGGCGATGCCGGACGTCAAGGACCAGTTCGCCAAGGTCGGCGTGCTCGCGCACGCCAGTTCACCCGATGAGATGATGAGCAGACTGACCGGCGACATCAAGAAATGGAACGACGTCATCGACAAAGCCGGTATCCCGCGAAAGTAAGCACGTAAAGGTCGGAATGCAGAAGAAACTCTCAGTCGCGATCGTCGGTGCCGGGATGGGCGGACTGGCGGTCGCGGCGACGCTGCGGCAGGTCGGTATCGACGTCCAGGTCTACGAGCAGGCGGCGCGTTTCGCGCGCATCGGGGCCGGCATCCAAATGATGCCGAATTCGATGAAGGTCTTGCGGGGCATCGGCGTCGAGGATCGCCTGCGCGCGACGTCTTTTGCGCCATATTCGCATCTCAATCGCATTGCGGATACCGGCGAGGTGACGCGCGAACTGCCTATGCCGGAAAGTCTCTACAACGCGCCTTATCTGTGCATGCACCGGGCCGACCTGCACGACGCGCTTGCATCCGTCGTGCCGTCCGAGATCATCCATCTCAACAAGAAACTGGTCGGGCTCGATCAGGCCGCCGGGCGCGTGACGCTGCGCTTCGAGGATGGCAGCACGGCCAGCGCCGATGCTGTTGTCGGCGCCGATGGCGTGCACTCGGTCGTGCGCGACATCGTGGTCGGGCCGGACGCACCGATCCACAAAGGGCGTATCGCCTATCGTGCGGTCTTTCCGTCAAAGCTCATGGGCGGCTTCGATATCGGGTGTTCGCGCACAAAATGGTGGGGCGCCGACCGCCACATCGTCATCTACTACACCAACAAGGCGAAGGGCGAAGTCTACTTCGTGACCAGCGTGCCGGAGCCCGCCGAATGGCTAACGCGTGAATCCTGGTCCGCGAAAGGCGACGTCAAGGAATTACGCGCGGCCTACGAGGGGTTTCACCAGGATGTCCGCAACGTGCTCAACGCCTGCCCGGACTGCCACAAGTGGGCGATCCTCGAGCGCGAGCCGCTGCCGCGCTGGAGTGACGGACGGGTCGTGCTGCTCGGTGACTCCGCACATCCGATGACGCCGTACATGGCGCAGGGCGCGGCGACCTCGATCGAGGATGCCGCCGTTCTTGCGCGCTGCCTTGATGCTGTGAATGGCGAAGATATTGAAGGCGCGTTCAAGCGCTACGAGGCGCATCGCAAGCCGCGGACATCGGTGGTCCAGGCAATTTCGAGCGCCAATACCTGGATGCGCGAGGGCGACGGCGACACCAGCTGGCTATACGGCTACGACGCCTGGAACGCCAATCTCGATCGGCCGGCATCCAATCCGCAGATGAAGGCGGCGTGATGGTTATTCCGGGACGCGCTGAAAGCGCGGACCCGAAAACCAGAGACAAGTTCACAGCCCGCGTTGGTTCTGGATTCCGGGTTGCCTCGCGGAGTTTATCATCGGGCCGGCCTACGGCCGGGCCCGTTGGCTCGGCTCCCGCAATCACAAGACCTTACGGCCCGCCGTAGAGCCAGGCGATACCCTCATAGCTTTCTTCCGGCGTGCGTGGCGACAGCGCCATCTCGCGCAGCTCGGCGGCGACCCCGCGCGCGTGATAGACCTCACCATAGACGCGCGCCATGATCTGCGTACGTCCAGTCCGCAAATAACGCTCCTGCTGGTAGGCTTTGAAAGCATCCGCCGGATCGTCAGGCGAGGCCGCGACCTTGTCGGCGAGAACGATTGCATCCTCCGTCGCCATGCAGGCACCCTGCGCGAGATATTGCAGCATCGGGTGCGCGGCATCGCCGAGCAAGGTGACGCGACCTTTCGACCAGTTCTTCACCGGCTCGCGGTCGCAGAGGACCCACATGCGCCAGGTATCGATGCGTTCGAGCATGCGCAGCACCTGCGGCACCTGCATCTTGAAGTGTTGCCACAGCACGTCCTTGCTTCCCTCGGCGTTCCATCCTTCCTCGTAGTGGTCGGAGTGGAAGACCGCGACGAGGTTGTAGAGCTCGCCGCGCCGCAGCGGGTAGTGCACGAAATGCGTGCGCGGGCCGGCCCAGAGCACGACATCGGGCCGCCAGAGATCTTCCGGAACGTCCTCGCGTTTGAGCACGCCGCGATAGGCGATATGCCCGGAGACGCGCGGCTTGCCGTCGCCGATCAGATCTTCGCGGATTTTCGACCACATTCCGTCGCAGCCGATCAGCGCGCGGCCCTGGACGGTTTCGCCGTTGTTGAGCGTGACGCTGACGCCGTCCCCGTGATCCTTGTAGGCGTCGACGCGCCGGCTCGTCTCCAGCGTGATCAGGTTGCTGCCTTGGCATGCCTTGAGAAAGGCGCTGTGGATATCGGCCCGATGGGTCACCGCGTAGGGCTGACCGAAGCGTTTGAAGAAGGCATCGCCCAAAGGGATATTGGTGATGAGCTTGCCGGTGAGCGCGTCGCGCATCTCCTGCGCGGGAGGACGGTGCGCGTCGGCCAGGATCGCATCCTTGAGGCCGATCTTTTCGAGCACGCGAAAGATATTCGGTCCCAGCTGGATGCCGGCGCCCACCTCGCGGAACTCGGGCGACTGCTCGAAAAGGCGGACGGGAAATCCCTTATGGGCAAGCGCGTAAGCGGTGATCAGGCCGCCGATGCCGCCGCCGGAAATGAGAAAGGGGGCGGAGCCATTCGTACGCGCCATGGGGTCACCTCAATCACCAACGCAAGACAGCCGACCATAAAACCTGAAATGGCCCGACGCAAAGCATGCCGGGCATGAAAACAAAACCCGCCTGCGCAGGGCAGGCGGGTCATGGCGGCGGATTACGCCGGCTATTTCGTGACTTGACCGCGAATTTCCCCGGCCTTGTTGGCGGCCGTATGAATGTTCACGTACCACTTCCCGGCCATCAATTCCTCGGCCTGCGCGTCGGTCAGGGTTGCCGAACCTTCGAAAGAGCCCTTGTCGGCGCCGGCGATCGGCACCGCGACCGCGCCGTTCTTTCCGGACTCTGCGACATGGAAATGCGCGGCGGTCGCCGGCCCGGACAGGCCGGTCACGCTGCCCCTCCAGGACAGCTGCTTGCTCGCGGTATCAAAAGTGGCGGTCACGGAGCCGCTGCCTTTGCTGTCGACCGGCGGGACTTCGTTTGAGGACTTCAGGTCGGCCTTCAGATTGATTGTCGCGGCGAGAGCGGGCGCGGCGAACAGCACCGCAGCCGCGCAGGCGAGGGCGGCCAGGCCTGACCGCACAAATTTCGTCGTCATAAAGGCTCCTCCCTAGGAATGCGGAAACGCATCACACAGGAGGAACACTCTACTACCGGGAACTATTCCAGGACGGATTCTTCAGTGAGATATGAGGGGAATCGACGTGCTGGACAGCTCGCCGCACGCCTCGCATTCCCAGTGATGGCGAATCTCGCCGTTCTCGACGAATTCCGAGGAGACCGGCGCGACCATCACGTCCCCGCAGCGCGGGCAGTGCGCAGGAGCCGCGAAACTACGGATGGCGGAGAGCTTCGCCCGATATTCGTGGAGCTGCATATCACGGCCTCCTGATTCTTCTTCTTCCCCGTCCATACCCCTTCGTAAAGACACATCTTGGCGAGGGCGCGACGCTTTGATGAAACTGTGGTGGCCAGATCGATAAAGTTTTACGACAGAAAATGACACGTCGCGCCGATATTCTGCCGCGTGCGGTCATGCGGCCAAGCCATTTGACCTGGCACACGTAATCGACAGGTGCACGCGCCTCGGAAAATTTTCGACGATTTTACGATGACGGCGGGCAAATTGATGCAGTGCATCTAACCCGAACGGGCTAGACGCGCGCGGGATTGAGCCACCGCGCATTGAGTTCAAGCATTGCCTGCTCGCGACTCACCGCGTAGCCCTGATTTTGACTGCTGTCGGGGCGCGCCGTGATCGTCCAGAACCAGGGCCGACCTTCCGGCGCCTGCGGCGTCAGCGTGATACGCCCGACCAGTTGCTTGCCCTCGAAGACGTCGTAGTCGTCCGACGACCATTCGCCATCACGGTTTCGCGAGGCGCGTATGAGTGTCAGCGATGCTGCCATAGGCGGCGGGCCATGATATGTCCGCGCGACCATAGCCAGTATCGCGCTAGGGCGCGACCTGGGGCCCCGCCCGGATGGACAAGGAACAGCAGGCCACTATCATCTTGCGAAACCGCAATGCGACCGGCTGTAAAATGACCAAGATGTTTTTTTGTATCGTGCTCGCGTCGTCGTCCGTGTCGTCGATTGTTGCCGCAAAGGCGATGCCGTTCGCGCCGATCGGTGCGGAGCCGGCGAAAGTCGCGACCCCCGTTGCAGACGGATGCGGTTTCAACCGCTACCGGGACGCGCGCGGAATATGCCGCAAGAAATATGTGATGACCCGCCACCGGGGGCGGCAGCCTTTCTATACCGGATGTGGCGGCCTCAACTCCCACCGCGTGTGCAATTTGTACGGCCACTGCTGGATGGTCTGCGATTGATATCGAGCCCGCAGCCCAGCCCGATCCTGATTGGGGCCGGGACCGCGACCGTGCCTTGATTTAGGATGATTCGCGTTCCTAAGTGCCGCAAGCAATACTGAAAGCGCGAGGTGTCTCGGGTGCAAATCGTCTCCGTTTTGGGCGCAGTGATCGTCTCAGGCTGCGTCCTTTGCGCGGTGCCCGCCGTTCGCGGTTCGGCCAACGCGCAGACGGCGCCATCGGCGGCCACCGCGCCAGCCCCATCGGCCGTCCCAACCGCGCTCCCGCGCGGCCGCGTTTATCTGTTCCGCGGCGGGTTGGGCCTGATCTTCTCGCGCGGGATGGACAGGCTGGCCAAACGCATCGAAGAGGCCGGCGTGCCGGTGGACGTCAATGAATTTACGGTTTGCCCATTCGTCTCGGAGCGGGCCATTCGCGAGTACCGCCAGGATCCCGCGCCGATCACTCTCATCGGCCACTCATTGGGCGGCCGCTGTGCACTGGAGTTTGCAGAAAAGCTGCAGGCCGAAAACATTCCGGTCAGCCTGATCGTCACGATCGACCCCGCCTATCTGATGCCGAAATTGCCGATGAACGTCGAGCGTTATATGAACATCTTCCTGGCGCGCGATGTCTTGGGCGGCGGCGACGTCGTGCCTGAGAAAGGTTTTCAGGGACACTTTGCAAGCTTCGATCTCTCGAAGCTCAAGGGAGTCCTGCATATCAATATCGACAAGATGGACATCATCCATACGCAGTTGCTGAGCAAGATCCTGCAGATCCCCGAGACGCCGGCTAGTCTCGAAGGCGAGGGCGTGCCCATCCGCTATGTTGTCCCGCCCGATGCCGCAGTCGATTTGTGGGACAGCGGCATGCCGGCTGTTGTCAAGGCGGGCGATACGCTGGAGACGGTTGCGATCAAGTACCGCGCGCCGCTCTGGGCCCTCACGCAGATCAATCAGATTCCGGAGGGCGCCGCGCTCGTGGCGAATCAGCGCGTCATTGTCCCGCGCCACCTCGTTCCGCTCGCCGCGGTTACGGGGCAGTCACCGTCGAGGCGCTAGATACGGCACTGATTGCAAAAGCCTCTAGCCGCCGACTATTCGGCGACAGCATTCACCGTGCCTGCCGGCGATCCATTTGCATCCGGCTGGGCTTTGAAAGGCGGCGGAACGCCGATCCTTTGAGACACTGCCAGCGACTTCGATTCAAGTTGGCTGCTCACCAAGACCAAACCCGAAAAAAGAATAATTCCCATGACCAGGAAGTAGGCAAGAAGAGGCATTCGCATTGATTTCTCCAACGAATGCGCACTCGCTAGATTTATTTGCTCATCGGCGCAAGGGAGTCCGACCATTAATCTAAAGTGCCCGGCGGCGATCATCCCGCCAACGGCCGCATTTCCAAGCGTTTGCTGCTTGTCGCAGTCGAACGCAGACCAGCCCTTCGCCGGCCGCATATGGCCGGCGTGATTCGTCAGCGTTGAATTGCTGCGCGTTCTAACTCGAAGTGCCGGATTGATTTGGTGAGCGCGGATGGGATCGAACCATCGACCTACTGATTAAAAGTTCGTTTTGACTAAAATCCTTACCCGCTGATTTTTCAAGAGATTCATTCCTTGATGCGTTGAGCACACCGGGTGGAGGCTTTTGCTTCTTGCGGTCCACTTTGCAACTGGGCAGCTCGCCTTCAAAAAGCCGAACCAGATGACCGGGTTCGCTTGAGTTCGTGCGAAACACACCGAGGTGAAGTTCATCGTCGGCCACGACGTAATTGAAAGAATTGAGGCACGCGAGTCCGCTTGCGGCACTCAAATGCAGGGGCCGCCCCGGAGTTGTGGCCGAAAGGTCGAGTTGGCGAACCTTGGTGAGGGTGATGTTTCGTGTGGCGTGGTTGGCGCTCATTGGATTGGCGAGACCTTAGCGTGACATAACCCTAGCCGGGGAGATCGCGACCTGCGGCATATTCATGCCGCCATCGGCGCGCGGTGTTCCGCTCCGCGCGGGCCTCACGCATGCGCTAGGCGGTTCGCGACGAACCCTGCATCACGCGCTTGACCACCATGGCCGCGAT
>DASSYU010000102.1:0-2812 GCA_035703125.1 Pseudolabrys sp.
CGCCGCGCTCGCCTGATCGACGCGAATGGTCTTGCCCTTGAGTTTCTCGAGGTCGCGGGCGAGCTCGTCCGGCGCGCGAACGTCGGCAAAGGCCTCGATCGTGTGCCGCACGGTGTTGTTGAGCTTGGCGCTGTCCACATAGAGCGCGGGCCGGCCGTCCTTTGGAATTGCTGCGGATGCAAGCGCGAGCGGCGTGTGGGCGACATCGCTGCCGCGAATGTTGAAAGCCCAGGCGACGTTCTGCGGGTCGGTGACCAGCAGCGTGTCGGCGCGCAGCTTCGCAATCTCGGCGCGAATCCGTTTGAGCTTATCAGGCGCGGCCTCGCCCGCGAACTTGGGATCGCGCAGGCTGACCGCGCCGGCAGGCGAGGGCGGACGATCCTGCCACAGCGCATCGATGGGATTGCCGTCGACGGCGACGAGCTCTGCGCCAGCGGCGGCGCAGGCCTTCTTCAGACGTTCGGCCTGATCGCTGGTGTGCAGCCACGGGTCGTATCCGAGCTTCGAATCGCTTTTTAGATTGTCAGTGATCCACTGATCCGGCGGACGCTCCACCAGGTGCTCGATCGAGAATATCTTTCCATCAACCTGCGCGTCGGCCTGCAGCGCGTAGCGGCCATCGACGAACACGGCGGCGCCGTCGCGCAACACCACCGCCGCGCCCGCCGAGCCGGTGAACCCGGTGAGCCATGCCAGGCGCTCCTCGCTCGCCGGCAGGTACTCGTTCTGCTGGCGGTCGGCGCGCGGGATGACGAATCCATCGAGGCCGCGCCGCTGCAGCTCGGCGCGCAAGGCCGCGACGCGCGCTGCACTCTGGGCGCTCGCGCTCGCATCCTCGAAGGTCTGGAAGCGGGCTTCAAACATGGAATGTCCGCACTCTAGCGCCCCACGCAAACCGGGCAATGCAGGCATGCCGGCAGCGCGGGAGGCGCATCGCCACAGCAAATGATGCCTGACGACTGGTTAAGTGATGTCGAAAAAGGGCACGCCGAGGGGCATTTGGCAGGGTTTTGTGCAGCGCATCAATTCGTTTACGTGATGCGACCGATCAGTTCTCAACTATTCGTGAATACATGCTGTATTTTCAGAGTAATCATGCATTCTCAGCGGTGGTGGTATTGGAAAAACGCGCTATGTTGCATTGCACCACGGAAGCAAATTTGAAGGCAGTTTGCTGACGCATCGTTTGTGAAAGGAGATTGCCATGGTTGCCATCACTTATGGGGTTGCCCGCGTCCCCACTCCGAAAAACGCCGAGCGCGCGCGAGCCGCAGGCCCGCGTCAAAACATTGTCGGCCGCTTCTTCACCGCTGTCATGGAAGCCCGATTGCAGCAGGCGTATCGCGAAATCGCGAAGCGCGGCTATTTGTTCGATAACAAACGCGGCTTGCTCGGCCGATAAGGCCAATATGTTTTGCGGCTGACGTAGCCGCTTTCACCGGCGAAACCGCCCCGGCTTCCCCGCCCGGGGCGGTTTCGCTTTTCGATGCATCACCAGTGTGACCCAGCCGTCGAGTGTAATGCGTTTCTCGAGTACGAGACCTTGCGCGCGGTAGATTGCGAGAGCAGCGTTTGCGTGGTTCGGCAACAGGCCGGAGAGTACGATTCGTGCGCCCGGTGCGGTCAAGCCGCGAAGTGGTACAGCCAGCCGCATGACTGCGAGCAGCAGAATATTGGCGAAGATCAGCCGATAAGGCGCAGTGGATGTGATCGCGCGCGCCGTCGCGCCGGACGCGCGAACGAATGCAAGCAGGGATGCGGCCCGATTGATGCGCGCGTTTCCGCGCGCCGTCTCGATTGCGCGCCCATCGATATCGCTTGCCGTGATGCGGGCACGAAGAAGTCTTGCCGCGGCAATCGCCAAAATGCCGCTGCCGGTGCCGACATCGAGCACGCGCTGGAAACGCCGCCGCTTTGCAAGATCGGCGAACGCCTGAAGGCATCCGCGCGTCGTGCCATGGTGGCCGGTGCCGAAGGCGAGGGCGGCCTCGATCTCGATGCCGATGTCGTTGGCGCGCAGTTTGCTGCGGTCGTGCGCGCCGTGCACGAGAAAGCGGCCGACGCGCACCGGCTTGAGATCGGCAAGGCTTTGCTCCACCCAGTCCGTCGCCGCCACCGGCTCGATGCTTAGCGACCGCGACGCCGCGTCGCCCGCGGCAACAGCGACAAGGCTGCGCAGGCTTGCCTCGTCGGGAGGTTGCCGAAAATGGATGGCCACCTGCCAGCCGCCGGCGCTGTCTTCGAAGGCCGCGCAGGCCGCATCCTCGCCGTCGAGGCTTTCCCCGAGATATGCCGCCAGCCGGCGTGCGGTCTGTTCGTCGCAGACGAGTCTTGCGACGGTGGTGGGCGAATTCATGTGGATCAAGTTTGCTCTTCGCAATCCGGTGCGCAACGACTATCTAGGCAGCTGTGACCATCGAAATCCCCAATTCTGCCGATGTGGACGCCCTCGCTCTTGCCCGCCGCAGCGGCTGGCCCGAGGACCTGCGCGTCCTGGTGGCGCGCTATCCGCGCGAGCAGTGGGACACCCATCCGAATCTCGGTGAAATGACGCGTTTCTGGCTGTCGCGCCATTCCATGTTTCGCGAGCTGTCCGGCGCAATCGAGCAGATTGCCGCGCTTTTCCGTGCCGGCAAGCTTCCGCCGGAGGAGTTTGCGCGTCAGTTCGTGCCGCGGCTGCAATTTATGCTCGACCAGCTCAACGTCCACCATCAGATCGAAGACCTGCATTATTTCCCGATCTTCCGCGCAGCTGACGAGCGGCTCGCACGGGGGTTCGATGTGTTGGAGGGCGACCACCACCATATCCATG
>DASSYU010000166.1:0-3656 GCA_035703125.1 Pseudolabrys sp.
CGGTAGCAGCTCGTTAATTCTTAAACGCTTGTTTACTCGCGGCTGGTTTATTCGAACTCTACATTTTCTGTGTACGAGTGAGTAACCACATGCCGTGCCCCAAGGTGGAGTCTCGCCTGCTTGCATGGCCGCGCGTTGCAGTTTTCGCGCTGGTCGGTGTAGCCGCCGCCGGTTGTTCGGACTCCGCGCGCTTCGACTCCAGTTCCTACGCGACTGATCGTCCGCCACAGAACGTGGCCGCCGCAACACCGACGTACTCAGCGGCCGGCCGTGTCGAGGCTCAACCTCTGCCGGCGCCGAGCCCGCCGGCGACCGTCGCAGCGGCGCCCGCGCCGACATATACACCGGCGGCATACACGCCGAGCTCCGGCGGCTATCATTCGAATGTTCAATATTCCGATGTAACGGGATCGGCTTCCGGCCATTGGACCTGGAACGGCGGTTCGCCCGTGACGGTAGGTTACGGTGAGACGATCGAGAGCATTGCGCGCAAACACGGCGTGCCGGCGGCTGCCCTTATGCAGACCAACGGCATCCGTGAACCGGGCCAGATCAGGCCGGGTCAGCGGCTGGTCATACCGCGCTACGTGTCGACTTCGCCGAAAAGCGCGCCGACATATGCCGCGCAGCCCAAGGCAAGTGCAGGCGTTCATGTGGTGAAGGCGGGTGAGACGCTCATGAGCATCTCCCGCGGCACCGGTGTATCGGTGGCCGCGCTTGCCAAAACCAATCACATTGATTCTTCCAAGAAGCTGAGCGTCGGAGATCGGCTGACCATTCCGCAGGGTGGTCATCAGGTCGCAGCCGCCCAACCGCCTGCGGCTCCCAAGGTCGCGGAGCCTCGCACTGCTCCGGCTGAAAAGAAGATCAAGGTTGCGAGCGCTGCGCCTGCGCAGACCGCGCATGTCGCCAAGGAAGAGCCACAAACGACCGAAACGGCCGTCAAGGCTGCGGAACCAAGCGGGGCCATGCCGTCGTTCCGCTGGCCCGCTCGCGGCCGCGTCATTGCCGGTTTCGGCAGCAAGCCGAACGGTGCGCAGAATGACGGGATCAATCTCGCCGTTCCCGAAGGCACGCCCATCAAGGCGGCCGATGACGGCGTCGTTGCTTACGCCGGCAACGAGCTCAAGGGCTACGGTAATCTCATCTTGATCCGTCACTCGAACGGATATGTGTCCGCCTATGCGCATGCGCGCGAGTTGCTCGTCAAGCGCGGCGACACAATCAGGCGGGGGCAGGTGATTGCGCATTCCGGACAGACCGGCAACGTGACGTCGCCGCAGCTGCACTTCGAGATCCGGAAAGGATCGACCCCGGTCGATCCGACTCAATTCCTCGGTGGCGCCTAATTTTTCACCGCGACGCCAAGGCGTCCGGCGAGATCCTGCACGAATTGCCACGCCACGCGACCTGAGCGCGCGCCGCGCGTCGTCGACCATTCCAAGGCCTCACGATGCAGGGCCTCGCCGCGGGCGGGAATCTTGTAGTGCGCGACATAGCCGTCGACCATCGCGAGATATTCGTCCTGGCTGCAGCGATGGAAGCCGAGCCATAGGCCGAACCGGTCCGACAGCGAAACCTTTTCTTCCACGGCTTCGCCGGGGTTGATCGCCGTCGAGCGCTCATTCTCCATCATGTCGCGGGACATGAGGTGCCTGCGGTTCGACGTGGCGTAAAAAATCACGTTATCCGGCCGCCCTTCGATGCCGCCTTCAAGTAGCGCTTTAAGAGACTTGTAGGTCGTGTCCTCGGCGTCGAAAGAAAGGTCGTCGCAAAACACGATGAAACGGTGCTGGGAGCCTCGTGTAAGCGCCATCAAGGCTGGGAGACTGTTGATGTCTTCCCGGTGAATCTCGATCAGTTTGAGTGGCCGCGAGCTTTTTCCGCGGCCCAAGCCAGCATTGACGCCTGCGTGGGTCGCTTTGACGAGCGAGGACTTCCCCATGCCGCGGGCGCCCCATAGCAGGGCATTGTTGGCCGGAAGGCCCTTGGCGAACCGCTCAGTATTTTCGACCAGCACGTCGCGAACGCGGTCGATACCTTTGAGAAGTGACATCTCGACGCGATTGACGCGGGCAACCGGGGCGAGGCGCCCGTCGGGGTGCCAGATGAAGGCGTCGGCGGCGTTGAAATCAGCGGCAGCCGCCCGCCGTGGCGCCAAGCGTTCAAGCGCAGTCGCGATACGTTCGATGACGTCGCCCGGGGCCCCTTTGTTGGCGGCGCGTTTCGATTTCGGTGCCGACCTGCGCCGCGATTTTGACTTCGATTTGGCCATTAGCTTGCTTCCGGAAATTCGGGGTGCTCTTAGCGGGGCGGCGTTGGCCAAGCAAGCGGCCCTGGGACAAAATGGCCGGAAATGGCCCATTTTTGCGGGCTAACCATCGTTGCAATTGGGCGGGCGGCCGCTATAGTCCGCGCGAAAATCGAGCGCCGCCGGGCGCCGGGAAACCACGCAAGGAATACGCTTCAATGTTCATAACGCCTGCGTTTGCGCAAGGCTCGCTTTTCGGCGGAGCAGGTGGCGAGGGTGGCATGCTGGTATCGCTACTCCCGTTCGCTCTGATTTTCGTAATCATGTATTTCCTGATCCTTCGCCCGCAGCAGAAGCGGGTGAAGCAGCATCAGGAAATGGTCAAGAATGTGCGGCGGGGGGACACTGTCGTTACCAATGGCGGCCTGATCGGCAAGGTCACCAAAGTGATCGACGACGATCAGATCGAAATCGAAATTGCGGACGACGTGCGCATCCGTCAGATGCGGCAGATGGTCACCGACGTCCGCGCCAAAGGTGAACCTGTCAAGGAAGGGGCCACAGCCAGCTGAAGGCGGCCGTGGCCTTTTAAGCCGCAAGTCGGGACGTCATGCTTTATTTCACGCGGTGGAAGGCGACGGCGATTGTCCTGACGGCGCTTATCGTCTGTCTGTTTGCCGTTCCCAATTTCCTGCCAGAGAAGATGGTGCAGGGCTGGCCCAAATGGGCTCAGCGCCATGTGGTCCTCGGTCTGGATCTCCAGGGCGGTTCGCATATTCTGTTGGAAGTCGACACCGCCGCGGTCCGCAAGGAAAAGCTCGAGGCCCTGCGCGATGATGTCCGCCGTGTGCTGCTCGATGCGCGCCCACGCATTGGCTATACGGGACTTGTTGTCCGCGGCAGCGGCGTCGAGGTTCGTATTCGCGAAGGCAGTAATTTCGATCAGGCCGTCGAAAAGCTTCGCGAACTGTCTCAGCCCCTCGGCGGAATACTCAATACCACCGGGCAGCGGAGCCTCGATATAAGAACCGAACCCGGTAATTTAGTTCGGCTGATGGTCACCGAGCCTGCTCTTGTCGAGCGGGTCCGGCAGTCGGTCGAACAATCGATTCAAATCATCGAACGGCGCGTAAACGAGCTCGGAACCGTCGAACCGCTTATCCAGCGCCAAGGCATTGATCGAATTCTCGTGCAGGTCCCGGGCCTGCAGGACCCGACCAGGCTGAAGGAAATTCTTGGCAAGACCGCCAAGCTCGATTTCCGGATGGTGGACGTATCAATGCCGGCCGAGCAAGCGCTGCAAGGAAGGGTGCCGCCCGAAGACGAAGTTCTTTACAGTTCCACGCAGCCACGGACACCATATTTAGTCGAAAAACGTATCCTTGTGTCCGGCGGCGACCTGACT
>DASSYU010000368.1:0-3271 GCA_035703125.1 Pseudolabrys sp.
GAACTCGCCGACGAAGCCGCGCGTCTTTTGCTCGAAGCCTGGCCCAGGGAAGTCGCTGCGCCGATCGCGCTTGATATCACCGGCGTCCTCACCTCGACCCGCGGCGATATCCTTACCCTCGGTGTTCTTTTCGCGCTCTACTTCGCATCGAGTGGCGTCGAGAGCCTGCGAATTGGACTCAACCGCGCCTACGGCGTTAAAGAGCAACGTGCGTGGTGGCTGCTGCGCATCGAATCCGTCATTTACGTTCTGATTGGCGCAGTCGCGATATTGGCTTTCTCATTTCTCGTCGTGTTGGCGCCATTGATCCTCGCAAAGCTGATTCAGTATGTGCCGGCGCTCGAACCTTTCGCCGATCGGATCACGTTCGCGCGCTATTCGACGGCGGCGGCAGTGCTGGTGGTTGCCCTGATGATCGTGCATCTGTGGCTCCCGGCAGGCCGGCGCTCGGTCGGTGAAATTGCTCCGGGAATCGTCGCCACGATGCTGTTGTGGCTCATCACCGGTGCCGCCTTTGGCCGCTATCTGGCGAATTACGCCTTCGCCTACGTATCTATGTACGCCGGGCTTGCTTCGGCAATGATCGCGCTGGTCTTCCTTTACGCCTGCGCGTCGATCTTTATCTACGGCGGAGAATTGAACTCGACGATTTCCCAGGCGCGGAAAAAAGCCGACTAACGCCCGGCCTCCTGCGCGTCCTCGAAAGTTCTCAAGCCGGTACGCGGCGCGTTCACCATCACCGCCATGTTGCCGGGCGGATGCTGGTTCTTCCACATCTTTACGTGAGCGAGCGGAATGTTCTCCCACGGAAAGACCTCACTCATGCAGGGGTCAATACGCTGCTCGAGCACGAACTGGTTCGCCTGCGAAGCCTGCTTGAGGTGCGCGAAATGCGATCCCTGGATACGCTTCTGCCGCATCCACACATAGCGCGCATCAAACGTTAAATTGTATCCTGTCGTCCCGGCACAGAAGACAACCATGCCGCCGCGCTTGACGACGAGGCACGACACCGGGAATGTCTGCTCGCCTGGATGCTCGAAGACGATATCGACGTCGCGTTTTCCGGTGATATCCCAGATCGCCTTGCCGAAGCGACGCGCTTCTTTCGTCCACTCGCCGAATTCCGGCGAATTCACTGCCGGCATCTGTCCCCAGCACTTGAAATCCTTGCGATTGATAACACCCTTCGCACCGAGATTGAGAACGTACTCGATCTTCGACTCATCCGAGACGATGCCAATGGCGTTGGCGCCGGACGCCGCCACGAGCTGGACTCCGAACACGCCGAGACCGCCGGAGGCTCCCCACACCAGAACATTGTCGCCGGGCTTGAGCGTGTGCGGAGGATGCCCGAACAGCATCCGATATGCGGTCGCAAGCGTGAGTGTGTAGCAGGCCGATTCCTCCCACGAGAGGTGGCTCGGCTTCGGCATCAGCTGGCGCGACTGCACGCGGCAGAACTGCGCAAACGATCCGTCCGGAGTCTCGTAACCCCAGATGCGCTGCGATGGCGAGAGCAAGGGATCGCCGCCGTTGCACTCCTCGTCGTCGCCATCATCCTGATTGCAGTGGACGATGACTTCGTCCCCGACCTTCCAGCGCTTGACCTTGGTGCCGACGGCCCACACCACGCCGGAGGCATCGGAGCCCGCGATGTGGAATGGATGCTTGTGGCCGTCGAGCGGTGATATCGGAATACCGAGGCCGGCCCAGACGCCGTTGTAATTGACACCGCCCGCCATCACGTAGACGAGCACTTCATCGTCACCGATCGGCCAGGTCGGCACCACCTCGAGCTGGAACGACTTGTCGGGCGGTCCGTGTCGCTCCTTGCGAATGACCCATGCGTGCATCTTCTCCGGCACGTGCCCGAGCGGCGGAATCTCACCGATATCGTAGAGGTCTTTGAGCGGAGCCACCCCCCGCGCTTTGGCGACTGCCGGCATCGATTAATCCTCCCTGCCTATAACAATCTGGCGCAAATTATGTTGCATCGCAATAAAACCTTTTGCATCCGCAAAAATGCTGCGACGGCAATTGGTTACAAGTGGCTGGGCTATTTCCGGACCCGATATAAAGCGAATCGGGGCGCTCCCATGACGAACTCGAGCCGGTCCGGCATCGGGTTGGGGATCGATGGGCCGATCAGATAGAGGTAGTCGAAATCGCCCTGCCAGTTCTGCACGAACAGCGGCGTGCCCGCCGGGCTGCCGCGCTCGGCGATGTCCTTAAGAAATTTCACCGGCAGGAATCCGCCTTCGGGGATATCAAGCCTGTGCCAAGCCGCACGCGGCGTGACCGGCTGCTTGCCCGGCGCCGTGAACAGGTGCGGCACGAAAGCATCGGCATAGTGCACGGCAAGCGTTGGCACGTTGAACACCGGGTAGTCGCGCAGGTCGGCGGGGGGATCGTCGCCGTCGCCAGTCTGCACAGTCAGCACGACGGCGCCCTTCGGAAGAAGCTCGAATGATTTCCTGGCTGCTGCGAAATCCTCGCGATAGGAGAGCCAGACGCTCGTCACGTCGCCGACGTTGATGATGACGATGGCCGCAGCAAGCGCGATTGCGGCGCGCCGCCAGACGACGCCGGGAAACGACACGGAAACGAATGCTGGCATAATGAGTGCCAACGCAACAACGATCCGCATGTCGACAAAGGCGGTGTCGAACAACCTGAAGGGCATCGCCAAATAGAGCGCCGAAAAACCCGTCATCAACCACATCGCCGACTGCTCAAGCCGCAAGGCGCCTCGGCGCGCGAGCGCAACAATCAGGCCGATCAGCGCGAGCACACCTATTTCCGACACAACCATGCTGTATCCGCTGAGGATATGCAGGATCCATGTCGCCTTGTTGCCGAAAGCCCATACATTCCCGGAGCCACCGACATTGCCATTTGCGGCAATCATAAAGGCGGCAAGCAGCACTGACGGAATCGCAAGAGCGGAAAAGCGTGCAAACGTTTCATGCAGGGACGTTCGCCGCGACCAGGCCCGCCAGAGCTCATGCAGGCCAACAGCGAAGCCATAGATTCCCAACGCAAACATGTGCGCGGCGAAAAGCAGCACGATGAATGCTGTATGCGCGACGAGCCGCACCAGCCATGAACGGTCTTGCAGCCAGACCGCGCAGGCAAATCCCCAGAGCGCGCAGCCAAGCCCGAATTCGAAGTTCTCGAACCCGAACGCGAACGGCATGCTGTAGAGAAATATCAGCGCGATGAATCCCGCGACCTGGAAGCGTCCCTTGACGGCGTGTTCGAGCTCCAT
>DASSYU010000372.1:0-6565 GCA_035703125.1 Pseudolabrys sp.
TTTGATCAGAACACACCAGTCGTTGGACAAAGATGCACCGGTTTCGCGCCCCGTTCAGCGGACCGGATCTATTAAATCACACGCGATCCTAGGCAGCCTCCATCACCATTACGTCCGGATTTAGGTTTTTGGTACGCACACAGAACGAATGGGTGTCCTGGCGATCGAAAATGCATGGGACTTCGATGTTTGCGCAATTCGTCTCAGCGCGACTCAACTGGGACGCAAATCAGGGACGAGTTCCCTTCGCTAACCGATAGCCATCGGCGTCAGTTAGGGCTGCTTTTCCTTCCAAAGCCGGCTCTTCATCGCCCTCACCTACTATTTCGTCATCTTCGCCAGAATAGGACTCGTCGCTTAAGTCCTCTAGAACCAATCGCGGACGCCGCTGTGTTGAGGCCCGGCGCGCTACCGACTCCCGAATTGGACGTAAATAAGAAATGGCACACAACCGGGCTCAAGTGTTGATCGAGTCCAATGTCCGAGTTGGGTAAGCACCGAACGGATACGTGCAATGCGTTCCGAATTGGGGGTCGCACATGGCATTTCCTGCTGGCGCTGGTTTGCGCTAGATCAAAACAAATCACGCGTCTTTCGGTTAACTTACATGCCCCATGAAAACGTTTTCGCAGGGGGAAGGTCTTGTCAAACATTCACGACGCAGACCACCGATGGCAAAATATGTGCGAGATGCTCGATCGGCTGGGCTTGGATGCCTCAATACTCGCCCATGGGCGCCTTGCCAGCGACCTACGTGCAGCAGTTAGCAGTTGTCAGTCCTGCGGTGCGGATCAAGTCTGCCAGAATTGGCTCGTGCGCGCGCCGGAATGTGTCGACAAGGCACCGGCGTTTTGCCCAAATGCAGAGCTTTTCGCGTCCGTGCGTGACTTAATCAATCGTAGCATCGATGATGGTGGATAGCTGAACTCTGTACGTGACTTTTTGCACTTCATCGCCGGCCAAGTTCCGAAACCAAACAATATCAACAAGTTGTTTTGGCGGCTGAGCAATAATAGCCAGTGGCGGGCAAGACTAGAATTGCGGCAAATCAATACGTTGTCGTTCGCGCGGCACTAGGTTTCCCAAACGATATCGGAATATGCCGCGGCTCAATCGGGATATCGAAGATGTTTCAAATCCGCATCCACGGACGTGGGGGGCAAGGCGTTGTCACGGCGGCGGAACTCCTTTCCGTCGCGGCCTTCCTTGAGGATAAACATGCTCAGGCCTTTCCAAGTTTTGGATCTGAGCGCATGGGCGCTCCGGTCGTCTCCTTCTGTCGGATCGATACGAAGGAAATCCGGCTGCGTGAGCCCATCGTCGCGCCGGATGCGTTGATCGTCCAGGACGTGACACTGTTCAAGGCGATCGACGTTTTCCTGGGCCTCAAGGATAACGGCTATCTGCTCGTCAATACCAACCAGACCTTCGGAGACCTCCAGCTTGACCAGGTCGTGTGCAAGCTCCCCGCTGGCCACGCCGTAACGGTGCCGGCGACCGAGCTAGCGCTCAAACACATTGGGCGGCCGGTACCGAACGCGGCGCTGCTCGGAGCATTTGCGGCGTTGACAGGAACGGTCCGCCTCGAGTCGGTCGCCAAGGCCATCCATGAGGCGTTTCCTGGAGCGATGGGTAACGCCAACGTTGCTGCCGCCACCGAGGCGCATGATGCCGTGGTCGCTCGTGTCAAGACGGCGGCGTGAGGAAGTCCGATGCTGAAGCAGACTGAAGGTTCCCACGCGACGGCCGAGGCGATTGCCTTGTGCCGTCCCGAGGTCATCTGCGCTTATCCGATCACGCCGCAGACCCACATTGTTGAAGGGCTCGGCGAGATGGTTCGATTGGGCGAACTGAAGAATTGCGAATTCATCAATGTGGAATCGGAATTCGCTGCCCTCTCGGTCGCGATCGGGGCATCGGCCGCCGGCGCGCGCGCCTATACCGCGACCGCGAGCCAAGGCCTGCTGTTCATGGCCGAGGCGGTCTATAATGCCTCGGGCCTCGGCCTGCCGATCGTGATGACGCTCGGCAATCGGGCCATCGGCGCGCCGATTAACATCTGGAATGATCACTCCGATGCGATGTCGATGCGTGACGCCGGCTGGCTGCAGCTGTTTGCGGAATCCAACCAAGATTCGATAGACCTGCACATCCAAGCGTTCCGGCTGGCCGAGGAACTGTCGATGCCGGTAATGGTTTGCGTCGATGGCTTCATCCTTACGCACGCCGTCGAGCGCGTGGACATCCCCGATCAAGCCGACGTCGATGCGTTCCTGCCGCCTTATGAGCCGGTGCAGGTGCTCGATCCTGCGGATCCGATTTCGATCGGCGCCATGGTCGGGCCAGATGCATTCACCGAGGTGCGCTTCCTGCAGCACTACAAGCAGACCTTGGCCCTGCAACTGATACCCGAATTGGCGGCGGAATTCAGTGCGCGGTTTGGACGCGATACTGGCGGCCTGCTGCGCACTTATTGTGCCGACGATGCGGAAATGCTGGTGGTCGCCATGGGTTCGATCAATGGCACCATCAAGGACACCATCGACGAAATGCGTGCCGACGGTTTCAGCATCGGGCTCGTGAACATCGTGTCGTTTCGACCGTTTCCGACTGAAGTATTGCGACGGCTGCTGGCTGGCAGAAAACATGTCGTCGTCGTCGAAAAGAGCTTCGCGGTCGGAATGGGCGGCCAACTCGCCAATAATGTCGATCTTGCCTTGCGCAATACGCCGGCAGCGCCGCAGGTCTACTCGGTAATCGCCGGACTGGGCGGGCGCTCCATCACGCGAACATCCTTGCATCGTGTGTTCCGCCGCGCCGTGGCGCAACCCTGGGAGGGAGCGCATTTTCTCGACCTCAATGAGGATATCATCGGCAAGGAACTACACCACGTGCGCAAAGTTCGCCGGTCCGGACCGACTGCCGAGAACCTGTTGCGCCGGCTCGACCAGGCTGCGCAACACGCAGCCGCGGAGTAAGGGAAACACCCGATGACCGATCCGACCACAACCGCCGCCGCCAACCAGAAGCTCCACTTCTATCAAAAGGGGACCTTCACCGTCGGCAATCGGCTGGTGCCGGACACCGAGCGATCGGTGCAGGCTTCGATCGATCGATCGAACGCGCTGACCTGTGGGCATCGCGCTTGCCAGGGATGTGGCGAGGCGCTGGGTGCGCGTTACGCCATGGACGCGGCGATGCGTGCAACCGGCGGCAACCTAATCGCGGTCAACGCGACCGGATGTTTGGAAGTCTTCACTACGCCCTATCCGGAAACATCGTGGCAGATGCCCTGGCTGCACTCGCTGTTCGGCAATGCCGCGGCGGTTGCCACCGGAGTAGCCGCAGCCATGCGGGTGAAGGGGCGCAAGGAAGTGCGCACAATCGCCCAGGGCGGCGATGGCGGCACCACCGATATCGGATTTGGCTGCCTGTCCGGGATGTTCGAGCGCAACGATGACGTGCTCTACATTTGTTACGACAACGAAGGTTATATGAACACCGGAGTGCAGCGCTCCTCGGCGACGCCACCGACCGCGCGCACGGCGACAACGCCGGCAATGGGTCCAGAACCCGGCAACGTCTTTGGCACCGGCAAGAGCGTGCCCAAGATTGCCGTTGCCCACGGCATTCCCTATGTCGCGACCGCGACCGTCGCCGACCTGCATGACCTCGAACGCAAGGTGATGAAGGCGATAGGGATTCACGGCGCGCGTTACATCCAAATTCATGTGCCGTGTCCGCTCGGTTGGGGCTCTGCTTCGCATGACACCATTCGTCTGGCGCGGCTGGCGGTGGAATGCGGGATTTTTCCTATCTTTGAAGCCGAGCATGGCATCGTCACCAACAGTCGAAAAATTCGCCGTCCGGTTCCGGTGGCCGAGTATCTCAAGCCGCAGCGGCGCTTCGCGCATTTGTTCAAGGACGGCGGCGATTCGCAGCGACTCGGCCATCTGCAGGCCATGGCCGACCGTAACATCGCCGAATACAAGATGCTCGAGCCTGAAGAGGAAGTGGGATGAAACACCCTTTCGCGATCACGCTCGATAGCGGCAGCAGTCTCGCCAATCTCACCGGCTCGTGGCGGACCGAGCGTCCGGTCTATGTGGACCGCCTGCCGCCGTGCAATCATGCTTGTCCGGCCGGCGAGAACATCCAAGCGTGGCTTTATCACGCAGAATCGGGTGACTACGAAAGCGCGTGGCGCGCGCTCACCCAGGATAACCCGATGCCTGCCGTGATGGGACGGGTCTGCTACCAGCCATGCGAGACCGCCTGCAACCGGGCCAAGGTCGACGATGCTGTCGGCATCAATTCGGTTGAGCGCTTCCTTGGTGACGAGGCGATCAAGCGCGGTTGGCGACTAACGCCGCCGGAAACCGAAACCAGTAAACGCGTTCTTGTTGTCGGAGCAGGTCCTTCAGGGCTGTCGGCCGCCTATCACCTTTGTCGGCTTGGCCACACGGTGGTGATTCATGAGGCCGGACCGGTGGCGGGCGGGATGATGCGTTTTGGCATTCCAAAATACCGGTTACCGCGCGACGTGCTTGACGCCGAGATTCAACGTATCCTTGACCTTGGCGTCGAACTCCAGGTGAACGCGAAGGTCGAAAACATCCGCGATACTATGAAAGCGGGTGGCTTCGATGCGGCCTTTCTCGCCGTTGGCGCCCATATTGCGAAGCGCGCCAATATTCCGGCCGGTGAGGCGGCAAAGATTCTCGATGCGGTTCAGGTTCTGCGTTCGATGGAAGGGCAGGAGAAACCGCTGTTCGGCCGCCGCGTCGTCGTTTACGGCGGCGGCAATACCGCGCTTGACGTCGCACGCACGGCCAAACGTATGGGCGCCACCGAGGCTATCATAGTCTATCGCCGCACACGCGAACGAATGCCGGCACATGACTTCGAGGTGGAGGAAGCACTGGAGGAAGGCGTCATGATGCGATGGCTTTCGACCATCAAGCGGATGGACGAGGGCGTGCTTACCGTCGAGAGAATGGAGCTCGATGACAAGGGCTTTCCGCAGCCAACCGGCGAGTTCGAGACGCTGGAAGCAGATTCGCTGGTGCTCGCGCTCGGGCAGGACGTCGACCTTTCGCTGCTCAATGGCGTGCCCGGCTTGGAACTCAAGGGCGGCGTGGCGCAGGTGGATGCCAACATGATGACCGGTTATGCTGGTATATTTGCAGGTGGTGACATGGTTCCTTCCGAGCGTACCGTCACTGTTGGTATCGGCCACGGCAAGAAGGCCGCGCGCCATATCAACGCTTGGCTGCGCGGGGCGATTTATGCGCCGCCGGAAAAACACGAGCTTGCCGATTTCGACAAACTCAACATATGGTACTACGCCGACGCGCCCAAGACGGTGCGGCCGACGCTCGACATGGCGCGCCGTAAATCCACCTTCGAGGAGGTCCAGAAAGGGCTCGACGAGTCCAATGCGCTCTATGAAGCGAGGCGCTGCCTGTCATGCGGCAATTGTTTCGAGTGTGACAACTGCTACGGCGTCTGCCCGGACAATGCAGTGATCAAACTGGGTCCGGGCGACCGCTTTCAATTTAATTACGATTATTGCAAGGGTTGCGGGCTTTGCGAGGCCGAATGCCCCTGCGGAGCTATCAAAATGGTCCCGGAAACTATCTAACGTTGAGCGGGTGTTTTTTTGAGTGCCGTTGCACCGGGATGTATTTGATCTGATAGGCCGTGCGATGCGGCGAGAGCCTATGACCTGTGTGTACCGAAAAGCTCATCCGGCGACGATTTCGGTTTTTAGCAAGCAAAATCCCTGTTCCTGCGCCAAAATTCCCTGTTCCTCCCAACGCCGAGCTGATCGTCGCCGAGATGAACGAGACGCAAGCTATGATCGAGAGCAAATGATCGAGGTCGAGAGGCATCTGCCGTCAATCCTGCTTTGACTGCAAATCCCTTTGTTCTTGTTTCATTGCAAGTTCGAGAAACTCTTGCGCCATTTCAATCAAGCGAGCTTTATCGTCAGGATTGGAAACATTTTCGGCGAACGCCAAGCAATTTCCCGAATAGCGCCGGAAATCGTAGGAGGAAGCCATACACAAAAATTACCCTCCTAGCCCCAACGGTAATTCGGACAACGCGAATGAGTTCCGCTATGGGGCTTCACAAAATTGTTCCAGAACAGGATTTCATTGGACGGAGTTTCCTCCATGGCGAGGAGGCACGTCCCATGTTGGAAGCAAAAAAATACAGGCAGTACGCAAAGGACTGTGTGCGCATTGCCGCTAGCATGAGCGGCAAGGATCGACAAACGCTCCTCAACATCGCAGACGCGTGGGAAGCGCGCGCGGTGGAGGCCGAAAGCAAAGGCCCCAAATCGGACGGTGGTCGGGACCCGAGTTCGCCTAACGTCGTTCCTGACGCTGGATCTTAACGGCGAACGTCTTGCCGAGCAGGCTAAAATTCGCCATGTCTGCTTACTGGCGCTTGGGTTTGCTACACACACGCACAAAATGAACACGTTCGTCGGTGCTTTCAAAAATCAGCTCGTTGTTGCTGCCATCTGCGTCGGGGCAGCTATCGTCGCAATTCTCGT
>DASSYU010000481.1:0-5626 GCA_035703125.1 Pseudolabrys sp.
GCCGTCCATCAACGGTCGCGGCGTCGATCACGGCAAGCCGAGGCTGCCGTCCGCGCGAAGCATTTCCGAGCCGGTTTGCTCCAAAGCGCCGCACCAGCCATGCGGTGAGACCGATAAGCGCCAGCACCACCAGAAAGGCGATGAAGAAGCGGGCGGCCAGCGGCATCTCAGCGCCGAACAAGCTCTCGAACATCAATGCGCTCCGTTCTTCCCGCTAACGCATGTCGGACGAGAATCGCCCGAATGGTTAATTCTGCTAGGCACTATTTGCTGCCCTGAATACTAACAGAGGATTAACAAATAAAGTGGCATTTTACGGGTCGGTTCCGGTTTGCGGCCATTCAGGCGGGCAGGCGAACCCAACTGCAACCGGCCGGTGCCGCCTGCCTTTACCGGCCATTAACCATACGCCCGGCAAAGTCTGCCTAGCGCGGGGGTAACGCGCTGGGGGCGTTTGCGACGGAGGTGGGGTCGGGCATTACCGATATTCCAAGCCGATCGATGTTGCGCACCCGGCTCGACTGGTCGCAGGCGCGCCAGCGGATTCTTGCCGACAACGTCGCGAACGCCGATACGCCACATTTTTCGAGGCCGCGATCTCGCGCCGCTGGTACGAGCGGCAGAAAATGTCACTACGGGAGTTGAAGGGAGAATTCAAACAGACGGAAGGCGACCCGGCGATCAAGGGCAAGATGAAGCAGGTCCGGCAGATCCGGATGCGCCGGCGCATGATCGCAGCCGTCCCGAAGGCGACGGTCGTCATTACCAACCCGACGCACTACGCCATCGCCCTAGAATACGAACGCGGGATGGACGCGCCGGTATGCGTCGCAAAAGGCGTGGACGCATTGGCCCTGAAGGTCAGGGAGGTCGCCGGCAAGCATTCCGTTCCGATCGTCGAGAATCCACCGCTTGCGCGCGCCTTGCATGCCACCGTGGAAATCGATCAGCAGATACCGCCCGAGCACTACAAGGCCGTGGCAGAGGTCATTGGCTATGTGATGCGGCTGCGTCGGGGGATGCCGCTCAGGCGCTAAGATCTAAATGCAGGGAATTGCCGGGGCTGGCTCTTGCGCGAGTAGGGCGCCTTAAGGCACTCAGAGGCTATGGCAGGTCACGATCCGTCAGCGCAAATGCCAGACCGTGCGGAAGGGCACGAGCGCAAGGCTTTCGACAAGAGCCATACAGCGGCGGGCGGCACCTCAATCATTCTGCTCCTTCTGGTCGCCCTGGGGCTCATTGGCGCGGCGGGTGGGCTCATTGTGATCGGCCGCGACTATGTGGAGGCCTATGTCCTGACGCTGCTCGCCATCCTCGGAACAGTCGGCGTTTTCGCCCTGTTCGCCTTGGCGGCGGGCATCATGAAATTCGCGGGCAAGGATCAGGGCAACCCCCTGCTCAAGGCGGTAGTGGACGGCGCCTTCGACGGCCTCCTGGTGACCGACCAGAGCGGCCGCGTCGTCTATGCCAACGCGACCTATCTCGATTTGATCGGTGCGACCGATATGCGTGACGTCCGGCCGATCGAACGCGTGTTCATCGGTGACCCTGACGTTTCGGAATCGATTTACCGGCTTCTTAAGGCTGCGCGTGAAGGGCGGCGCCTGCACGAAGAGGTAAGGATTACCGGGGCCACCGGAGAAAGCGCTCGATGGCTACGGATGCGTGTGCGGCCGCTCGGAGAGAGGCGTCGTGACGCCCGCATGACCGTGTGGTCGATTGCCGATGTCACACGCGACCGCGAGCGCCAGGAAAACGTGTTTCAGGAGTTACAGTACGCCATCGACTACCTCGATCATGCCCCAGCCGGATTTTTCTCGGTCGATGCCGCAGGCGACATCGTCTATTTGAATGCGACTCTGGCATCGTGGCTCGACCACGACCTCGCGCAGGTGGGCGTCGGCTCGCTCAAGCTCAGCGACATTGTGGCGGGAGGAGGAGCGGCGCTGCTCACCACGTTCAACGCGGCACCCGGCGAAGTAAAGACCGAAGTTCTCGATCTCGATCTCAAAACGCGCGGCGGCAAGCCGATGCCTGTGCGGTTGTTCCACAAAGTTGCTTTCGGCGCAGATGGCGCGGCCGGTTCGTCCCGCACGCTCGTGCTCAATCGAGCAAGGGGCGATGGCAGCGATCCTCAACGCGCGGCCGAAGTGCGCTTCATGCGATTTTTTCAGAACACACCCATGGCCATCGCGACCGTCGACAAAACCGGCCGTATCGCCCGCAGCAATGCACGCTTCGCAAGTGCGTTCGAGGATCTCCTCAAGAGCGACGACCGCTCCATCCTTTCAGTGGTCGTTGGGCGCGACCGTCCAGTGCTCGAAGCGGCGATCCGCAAGGCCGCCGAGGGGCAGAGCGATATTGCCCCGGTCGAAGCCGCCTTAACAGGCAGCGCGGAGCGTTGGGCGAATTTCTTCGTGCTGGCGGTCGATGAGGAGGACCGCGACGGCGAGGCTGCGATAGTCTACGCGCTTGAGACAACCGCGCAACGCACGCTCGAGAACCGCATTCAGCAGCAGCAGAAAATGGAATCGGTCGGGCAGCTTGCCGGCGGCATCGCACACGACTTCAACAATGTGCTCTCGGCCATCATGATGGCGACCGACTTCCTCCTCAATGCGCACAAGCCGACCGACCCATCCTTCAAAGACATCATGCAGATCAAGCAGAACGCCAATCGCGCGGCGGCGCTTGTGCGCCAGCTGCTGGCATTCTCGCGCAAACAGACATTGCGCCCGCAGGTCCTCGACCTTGGCGAAACTCTGAGCGACCTCGGCATGCTGCTCAGGCGTCTCATCGGCGAGAAAGTGGCGCTTGAAATCGTGCACGGGCGCGACCTGTGGCCGGTGAAGGTCGACATTTCGCAATTCGAACAAGTGATCGTGAATCTTGTGGTCAATGCCCGCGATGCCATGCCCGATGGGGGCAAACTGACCGTGCGGACCATGAATGTCACAGCCGACGAGGGCGCAAAGTATGACTACAAAGGCATGCCGAAGGCGGACTACGTGCTGGTCGAGGTGAGTGACACCGGAATGGGCATTCCGTCGGAGATCATCGACAAGATCTTCGAACCATTCTTTACCACCAAGGAGGTGGGGAAAGGCACCGGCCTCGGGCTTTCAACGGTCTACGGGATCGTCAAGCAGACGGGCGGGTTTATCTACGCAGAGTCCGAGGCCGGCTGGACGTCATTCCGTATTTTCCTGCCACGGCACGTTCCGGGCGCAGAGGAGGTTCTGGCGCAAATTCCGGCCGGCGAGGCGCCGGCTATCGCTGGCGCCATGTCGGCCGCGGACTCGCTGGCTCGGGCCGCCGCCGCAGACCTGACGGGGCAGGGCACGATCCTGCTCGTCGAGGATGAGGACGGCTTGCGTGCTCTGAACGCGCGCGGTCTCGCATCGCGCGGCTATACGGTGCTGGAGGCCGGCAACGGTATCGAGGCTATTGAGGCTTTCGACAAGCACGGACGCGTGGACTTGGTGGTGTCAGACGTGGTCATGCCGGAAATGGACGGGCCGACGCTGCTGAAGGAGCTGCGCCGGCGCGACCAGAATGTGAAAATTATCTTTGTGTCTGGTTACGCTGAAGAAGCTTTCAGCAAGAACCTGCCAAGTCAGGAACAGTATGCTTTCCTCGCCAAGCCTTTCACCCTCAAGCAGCTTGTCGCAGAAGTGAAAAAGACACTGGTGCAATAGTCGTCGCTACACGCGGCCGGTCAGGGCCAAAATGAGCACGACGATCAACACCACGCCGACGATTCCCGACGGTCCGTAGCCCCAGCTGGCGCTGTATGGCCAGCGCGGGACCGCGCCGATCAATACAAGAATGAGCAGAATAACGAGGATCGTACCGAGCATAGTCGCGCCCCATCGTTTGCGGTGCGGCGACGGCCGCAGCGGTGGTTGCCAGAGTTTCGCCGCAACAACGTTTCTCGCGCGGCAAGGTTCCCGGCTGCAATTTGTTCGGATTATTTGCAGGATTGCGTCAGCCGCACTTTGGCGAACATGCTCGGTTCAAACCGGCACAGATAAAGTCCAGAGTGGGAATTAGCTTCAGGTGCCCGAAAATAGTTGCGCTCGAGCATGGCGCCGGCGGGCCCGATATTGAATTCGGCGCTCGCGCGCGAGAGCGCTATCGGGTTGGCCGAACGAGCAGGCTCGACCGGCGACGGTTTCGCGGTTGCAGAGGTTGCGGCGGTGAGAACTAAAATGACGGCAAGCAGATTTTTCATATACGCTCTCCTCGCTCGATGAGGAGAAGCCTTTGGGGGGCGGCCCGTTCCTGCCCCGGCCAAGAACATTCCCGTGATCGCCTGTGCAAATATGCCGCTATATCGCCGGGGTTCCCCCTCTTACAAATTGACGGGCGCATACATATTCTACGCGCGCCATGTTTCTGGGGGAGACCACACGATGTTTCGCCGCCGCTTCCTGATAGCATTTGCCGCGATTGCTGCAGCGCTCGTTCTCGTTGCCGCGGATGCCAATGCCCGGGCGGGCGGCGGGTCCTCGGGCGGCAGTCGGGGCATGCGGACCTTCTCCCCGCCGTCGGTTACGCGCACGGCGCCAAATACCGCTGCGCCAATCCAGCGGAGCGCAACGCAGCCGAGCAAGGCTGGTACGGTCGGCCAAGCGTCGGCACGGCCGGGATTCTTCGGCAGCGGATTACTTGGCGGGCTAGCGGCAGGCTTTCTCGGCGCCGGTCTCTTTGGCCTGCTGTTTGGGCACGGATTTTTTGGTGGGATGGCCGGTTTTGCGTCCATCCTCGGTCTCGTTCTGCAGGTGGTTCTGATCGTGATCGTGGCGAGGCTGCTGTTTGCATGGTGGCAGCGGAGAAACACGCCGGCGCCCGCCTATGCGGCCGCGCATCCCGCCACCGGTCATTCCTTCAGCGGGCTCGGCGGCATGTTCGGCGCCAGTGCTCCGGCTGGCGAACCGCTGACGATCAGCAAATCGGACTACGACGCTTTCGAACGCCTGCTTGGTGAAATCCAGTCTGCCTATTCGGCGGAAGACATCAACGCGTTGCGGAGCAAGGTGACGCCGGAAATGTTGTCCTATTTCTCGGAGCAGCTCGCGGAAAATGCGAGCCGCAGCGTCGTCAACAAGGTTGACAATGTGCGGCTCGAGCAGGGCGATCTTGCAGAAGCCTGGCGCGAAGGTGCTGTCGAATACGCGAGTGTTGCCATGCGATTTTCGCTGGCCGATCGGGTGATCGATCGCGCAACCGGACGCACCCTTGAAGGCGGGGAGTCCGGCGAGGTCACGGAATTGTGGACCTTCATGCGCCCGCGTGGTGGCGACTGGCTGCTCTCCGCCATTCAGCAGACGTAAGACGTCAGACTTTTTCTGCTTCCTTGTTTTCTTCGGTAGCCGTGCCGGCGTCGATCTTTGGCTTGACGCTGGCGCGTATTCGTTCGTCCAGCCATGAGTCGAATTTTATGCCGACCTCGCGCGGCTTGCGCCAGATTACCCGGCAGCGGCGGCGCGTTGCACCGTTCTCGGCCAGCAGCAATACGAAGCTGTCGGGGAGAGCCTCTGAATCGGCTATGCTGATATGCGCACCCCGGTCGGAGATGTTGGTAATCACGCACTCACAGCGCTGACCCGCGTCGAGCATGACC
>DASSYU010000525.1:0-2163 GCA_035703125.1 Pseudolabrys sp.
CGCCGGTTGTTCTCCCTGCGCGCCTGAGTGGAGGGAGAAGTCGCAATACGCGAAGCCCATTCCTAAGATCGAGCCGCGGAATCTGGTGGCATTGATACGTTCGAGATAAAAGCATGGCTGCATAATGGAGCGGGGAAGGGACGCGCAAACACGCCCGCCATCAGCGCGCAAGGTGCCAACTGGCATGGTGCCGTAACGTGTCAGCCCTGTGCCTCCAGCCTGGATGAAGCCCTCGACTGAGCCGTCATCGTGGACTCGGGCCATCCCTCGGGTGCCATCAAAGCAGGTGTAGGTAAATTGCTTTCCGACGACGAACTGGCGCGCCTCGGGGGCAGTCATTTCGCCAGCGATGGCGGGCAATGCAATCGGCAGCAGCCCGACCATTACCGCAAGTACGCGAACCATGGCTATTAGTCCTACTGACTGCACCAGTCAGCATCACACCTGTGTTAAGAACGTGGCGGTCGTCCGCGTTATGCTGCAAGTTTTGGCGGCAGCCGAGTACCGCCGCTTCGAACGCACCGCTGCGCCGACTGGGCGGTCGCGAAGGAGACACTGATCGTTTTCCCGTCACGCGAATAATGCTCGGCTTAACGATATCGATCGGCGGCAAATTTGAATCGGTCATGACGCAGTCCAAGGCAGACCACACCGGCGGCGGCGCGGTCCGCCTGCATTGCCGAGAGCGCCCGTGTGGCGATAAAACCGTCCGTCTCCTCAAAAGAAAGGAATGATGCGTGCGGTACGGTTACAAGATTGCATTCGCCATGCTGGTCGGCATCGCCGTTGGCGCGGCCGCGACCAAGGCTCTCCATGCGCAGGCCAAGGCGCCGACCTAAGTTGTCATTGCCATCGATAAGATAACCGATGCCGACGCCTACAAGCCGCTGCCCGCAAAGGGACGGGCCGCCGCCGAGGCCGCCGGCGGGCGCTATCTCATCAGCACCGGCAATATCACCCGTCTCGACGGACGTGCACCGGAGCGGTTCGCCCTGATCGAGTTCGAGGATGTCGCGAAGGCGGAAGCCTGGTACGCCTCGGGGGCCCAGAACGAGGCCGACGCCATCCGCGCCAAATCGACCGACTCGGCTGCGTTTATCGTGGAGGGGATCGCTCGCTAGGGTGGTGAACTTCCAGTTGAAGTTGCAGATGTGCGGGAAAGTCGCGTTAGCGCCCGCCACTTCGGAAAATAAACCGAGAGCATGAGATCACCGCGCAGGTGACAGCGGTGTGGCGCGACCCTGCAACGTCGTCCACGCCGCGCTTTTGCCGATCATGTTTCACCCATTACATGAAGTTAGCGTGCAAAGTTAGGAGCAAAAGCTGCTTTTCGGTCAGTGTGCTTGCACAGGCGGACCGGCTGCGATAGCAGGGCCGACTATCTGCTGCAGGACATCCGGGCCATCTTCAAGGCCGGCCGTGCAGCGGGGGCGAATTTCTGCCGACCGATGCGGCAATTTCGCGGGTGTAGCTCAATGGTAGAGCAACAGCCTTCCAAGCTGATGACGACGGTTCGATTCCGTTCACCCGCTCCAGCCTTTTCAAGCACTTGTTCGGCGTACCCATTCTGGCAAGCGCTGTTGCTATTCGGACAAATCTCAGCCGTCTGTTTGGGTAGCACGCTGCCTTTTCGGCCCGGCGACGACCTGCCGCATGGTCCGCTGCACGTAATGTCGCCGCCGACAATGGCGGGCGTCAGACCATCGATGTGGTGCGCGCCAGCTTGAGCTACGAATTCACGCCGTGATGGAGCCCAAGACAGCCACCGTATGGTCGGTCTGACGTCCGTATTTGGCCAAAAGCGCCCGCCCTGACGAGCCCGGCCGTAACGTTGGCAGGGAAATGGCCTGGCGCCGCCCGAAAATACCCGAAACCCGGGCTTTTCTGTCCTTGCAAAGGTCCAATGTATAATGCATGACATCGCCGCGGCGGGCCATTATATGGTCCGCCGCAGCCGCTTTCCGGAGGAGTGTAGCTCAATGGCTAGAGCACCGGTCTCCAAAACCGGGGGTTGGGGGTTCGAGTCCCTCCACTCCTGCCAGAACTCCTACGGTGCGGACCGGACATACATATAGATAATGAGTTGGAAGCGAGCATAGATGAGCGATCAAGCGCCGGCAGAGGTGCGACGCAAGAGGGTCAGCCCCTTCCGCTTCATGCAGG
>DASSYU010000564.1:0-6873 GCA_035703125.1 Pseudolabrys sp.
CCACGACTGGGACCTTGCAGCCGCCGACCTTTTGGTGCACGAAGCCGGCGGCGCGCTGACCGATTTCACAGGAAGGCCGCTGAAATACAACGGTTCGCAGGCCGTTCACGGCGCGCTCGTCGCAGCCGGTCGGGCCCGCCACGACGCCTTGATCGGACTGGTGCGCGACCGAAAAGCGAAATTCGCATAGAGTTGACCGAACCTTTCCCGAGATCGACCCACAGATCGACCCATGCCTGCAGATTCGCCCGCAACGAAACCGCAACTGCTGCATCTCGTCCTCGGCGGCGAGCTCACCGCGCTCGGAGGTACAGAGTTCAAGGATCTCGACAAGGTCGACATTGTCGGCGTCTACCCGAACTATGCGAGTGCCTACGTCGCATGGAAGGCAAAAGCGCAACAGACCGTCGACAACGCGCACATGCGCTATTTCATCGTTCACCTGCACCGACTGCTCGATCCCCAGACTACTGGTCGCACGGCACGGTAGGGCAGGCTTGATGGTGTCACTCAAGCGTTTCACCACCTCGTCCGTGTTCCAGGAAATCATGGGCACGCTCGGCGCCTGGTATCTTCGCTTCGTCTGGTTCACCAGCCGTCCGGTCGTAGAGCCCGGTGCCATGACCATGTACGAGATGGCGGAGATGCCGGTGATTATTGCGGCATGGCACGGCCAGCACTTCCTCATGCCGTTCATTAAGGACGCCAAGCGGCATCGCGCCAAGGTGCTGATATCGCGCCACCGCGACGGCGAGGTCAATGCGCGCGCGGCGGAGAAACTCGGCATCGGCACGATCCGTGGGTCGGGCGCGCATAACGGCGAGTTCCACCGAAAAGGCGGCGCAACCGCTTTCCACGAGATGCTTGAAGCACTCAAGGATGGGTACAATGTCGCAATGACCGCCGATGTCCCGAAAGTCGCGCGCGTCGCCGGTCTTGGCGTGGTGAAGCTCGCCCAGCATTCCGGCCGCCCGATCTATCTGGTGGCGATGGCATCGAGCCATCGAATCGAGCTCGACAACTGGGACCGCACCGCCATCAACTTGCCCTTCAGCCGGATCGGCATCAGCGCAAGCGGCCCGATCTTTGTCTCGCGCGAAGCGGACGTCGCCACCCTTGAAGACGCCCGCAAGCAGCTGGAAAGCGAACTCAACCGATTGACGAAGCGCGCGTACGATCTCGCAGACAAAGCCGGGGGCACGGCGTCATGAGCAGGCTGCCCGCCGGCTTGATGATCTATCGCCTGGTGTCGCGGGCAGCAGCACCGTTCGCCTCTATGCTGCTCGCGCGCAGGGCCAAGCGCGGAAAAGAACATCGTCAACGTCTCTCCGAACGGCGCGGCGAAAGCCACATCGCGCGGCCGGACGGACCACTGGTCTGGCTGCATGGCGCAAGCGTGGGCGAGCTTGCCAGCGTCCTGCCGCTGATCGAGCGGATTCGCGCTCGTGGCATCCCCATCCTGGTCACGACCGGCACCGTCACGTCAGGCGGTCTCGCCGAGCAACGCCTGCCGCGCGGCGTCGTGCATCAGTTCATCCCGGTCGACGTTCCGCGCTTCGTCGGCCGCTTCCTCGATCATTGGCGGCCCGACCTCGCATTATTCGTGGAATCCGACCTCTGGCCGAACATGATCATCGAAGCCTCGGAGCGCGGTGTGCCCATGGTCCTGATCAATGGCCGGCTTTCGGAGGATTCGTTCCGGCGCTGGCGGCGCCTTCCGAATTCCATCGCGCATCTTTTGCAGCGGCTCGACCTCTGCCTTACGGGCACTGCCCCCGACGCAACGCGCTTCGGCGAGCTTGGGGCACCCCAGGTCTTTACGACCGGCAATCTCAAGCTCGACGTGCCCGCACCGCCGGCCGATCCGGCGGCGCTTGCCGCCTTGCGGGATGCCATAGGCGATCGGCCGGTGATCGCTGCCGCCTCGACCCATGCCGGCGAAGAGGACCCCCTCCTTGAAGCCCATATCCGGCTGCGCGCCAATTTTCCCGGACTGTTGACCCTGATCGCCCCGCGTCACCCCGAGCGCGGCGCAAGCATCGTCGCGATCGCCGCAGCCGCTGGCCTGTCCGCGGCAATGCGCTCGCGCGGGGAATTGCCAAACCGCAATACAGATATCTATGTCGCCGACACTGTCGGCGAGCTCGGCCTCCTCTACCGCGTGGCACCCGCTGTCTTCATCGGCGGCTCGCTCGTCAAGCATGGCGGCCAGAACCCGATCGAGGCCGCCAAGCTCGGCTCCGCAATTCTGCACGGCCCTCACGTCTGGAACTTTTCGGAGATCTATGCTGCGCTTGACAACGCGCACGGCGCGGAGCCGGTTGCCGATTCCGACCGCCTTGTCGCGCATCTCGCCGCCTGGCTGAACGATCCCGATGCGTGCGCACGGGTTGCCGATGCGGGACATGTGGTGGTCGAGACGCTTGGCGGCGCGCTCGATCGAACGCTGGCCTCGCTCGACCCCTATTTGATGCAATTGCAGCTTCATCAAAGAGCTCGCCATGCGTGAACCCGCCTTCTGGTGGCGCGGTGCAGGCCCGCAGGCTCAGCTCCTCGCGCCCCTGGGGTTCATCTATGGAACGATCACCGCACGGCGCATGGCGAAAAAGGGCGCTCAAGCCGGCCTGCCCGTGCTGTGCGTGGGCAACTTCACCCTCGGCGGCGCCGGCAAGACACCTGCCGTCATCATGCTCGCAAAGATGCTTACCGACGCCGGCGCGCGGCCGTTTTGCCTGAGCCGCGGTTATGGCGGCAGCGAGGCGGGACCTAAACTGGTGGATGCCCGCTCCGACAGCGCCGCTCAGGTTGGCGACGAAGCTTTGTTGCTTGCGCGCGCGGCGTCGACAGTCGTCGCGCGTGATCGCGTCGCCGGCGCCGAATTTGCGCGCGCGCAAGGCGCAAGCGTGATCATTCTCGATGATGGCCTGCAAAATCCTTCACTGGCCAAGAATTTCACGCTGGCCGTTATCGATGCACGGCGAGGGATCGGCAATGCCCGCGTGTTCCCGGCCGGCCCCTTGCGCGCACCACTGGATGCGCAACTCGCACGAACGGATGCATTACTCGTCGTCGGCGAGGGTAACGCCGCAGACCGCGTCGCCGCACGGCTGCGCGCGCAATCACGTCCGGTCTTTCATGCGCGCCTCGTGCCGGACAAAACCGCGGTCTCCGCCCTCAGGGGGCAAAACGTTCTGGCCTTCGCGGGCATTGGCGATCCGGACAAGTTCTTTGCGACTGCCCGTGCAGCCGGCATCGTTGTATCAAGGCGCCGTACTTTTCCCGACCATCACCGGTACACGCCGCAAGATGCCAGCGAGCTCATCCTGCGTGCCGAGCATTCAGGACTCACGTTGCTCACCACGGAAAAGGATCGCGCCCGCATGGATGGTGACCCGCGTCTGGCGGGGCTCGCCGCCAGCGTGCAGACGCTGCCGGTCACGATGGTCGTTCAGGAAGCCGGTGAGTTGCGTCGGCTGATAAAATCCAAGCTGCCGCACTAGCGCCGAGCAAGGCAATTAATGCCAACGGGTGGACGTGTCTGCGGTCGGTCTCGGTGGTAAAGCGGACATGCCTTTTTGCACTGCACATGTCCGCTTGTGACCCAAAGCGGACATTGGCCTCCCAGAGTGAACTCCGTAAAGAAATGAGCCTTTTTGTTGGCTATTCTTTTTTGAGGGTTGCAATCAGTCGACGGCGCGCACGGGCGAGGCGCGACATCACGGTCCCGATCGGTACTTCAGTTGCCTCGGCGATTTCCCGATAGTCGAGTCCCTCGATGTCGCGCAGCACGAGGGTTTCCCGGAACGGCGCCGGTAGTTGCGCGATTGCCGCGCGAAGCCGCTCGGCGTCGACTCTGGCGATCAGCGAGGATTCCGGCGTTTCGTCGTGGCGCTCGTCGAGCCTTCCGTGCTCAAGCTCGACCGCCTCGAGGTCGTCGACCGAAACGATCGTTGCCGGGTGGTTCTTGCGCAGCCAGGAATAGGCCGTGTTGCGCACGATGCTTAACAGCCAGGCGCGCGGATTGCCGCCGGCATAACTGCGAATGGCGCGGAATGCGCGCAGCGAAGCGTCCTGCACCACATCTTCGGCGTCGGTGCCATTGGCGGTAAGCCAGCGTGCGAGGCGGTAGGCCTCGTCGATATATGGCAGCACGACGGCCCTGAAACGCGCATTGTCGTCGAGCATGTCGATCGACTCCTGCGTGCCGGGCGTCACCAGCCGGATCGGCGGGCCGTCCGAACTATTTTGGCCGGTCCTCGGGCGCAGCGGCGTTATTGACATGGCACCTGCTCGATTGCCTAGAGTTCGTTCTGGCTGGTGCGGAATAGCTGCGCGAAGATCTCGAGTTCTTTCGGCTCGAGGTCGGAAATGGCCCAGTAGCTCACGCCGTTCTCGGTCCAGCGCACGATGTTATAGCCGTTGATGCTGCGTGGGCTGTTACTGATTGCGAACGTGCCGTCTGCCGGAACGGACGTGAGGCTGATCAGGTGCTTGGCGCGGCGATAGACGAGCGTCGACACCGGCGTCCGGCCGAGCACGTCGACGCGTCCGCCGATCAACGGAAAATCATCTTTGGCAAGATCGACGACGCGCGGTGAGTTCGAAATGCGGCCGTTGAACCACGGCTTCACCGTGTGGCGGTCGGACGAGACGACGTCGACGGGCTCCGGCGCCATGAGACCGCGAATATGGTCGGATACCAGCAGTTCCGCGATTTGCATCGGCTGCTGCCGGGAATCGACCACAAGCCAGGTCGAAGTGCCCGCAACCACGGCGGCGACGGCAATCGAGGCGGCAAGCGCAAGCCATGATGGTTTTGCGCGCTCGTGCCTTGTTCCGCCGACCGAAGATTCGATCCGCGCACGCAATCCCGGCGGGGCGGCTTCGCGCGGCAGGCGGCCATGAATGAGATTCTGCAATTCCTTCACGCGTTCGGCCTCCCCGGCAAGCGCCGGCTCCTGGCTCATCTGCTGGCCAACGCTGAGGGCATTCGCGGGGTCGAGCTCGCCATCGAGATAGGCGTGGACCAGCAGCACTGAATTGTCGTCAGATCTGGGACGGCTCATTGCTTTTCATCCGATATGGCGATCGGCTTAGCCGGTATACTGGAGCGTGGGAATACGCGCCCACTGTAACGGCAAACACGATCACGTCATTCTCAAGACTCCGCGAGTGCGCGTTTCATTCCCGGACGGCATAAATTTTTCGAAAACAGGGCAGGCCGAAGCCTGCCCCTTTTTCGCAGGGTCAAAAGTTACGCAGCATTTCGTTGTACCCGACGCTGCCGCCTCCTGTGGCGGCTGGGGCGTCGGAATCGCCCGCCAGGCCAGGGGTGGGAACAGCCGCGTAGGCCCGCAATGCATGGTCGTTCAGTACCGCTTTGTCGCTCTTCGGCATGAAAGCCTTGTTCGAAAAGACCAGGACGTTTCCGGTGCCGTCGCAGGTGCAGAACGACTGGGCAGAAGCTGGTCCTGCGCTAAGCGCGAAGCCAAGTGCGATACGAAACACTGTGAAGATGGCAGGAAGTTTTTTCATCGCCGTGTCTCCTTTTGAATAGGCAGCCGCGATGGCCGCATGCCGAGGAGACTGGTCGACCCTCCGACAAATTTCGCAACGCGCCTGACTTTTTCGTGATGACGATTGTGCGGGAATAAATCTGCGCGCGGCTCAGTCTCGTCTCCAGCAACACGTTTAGAAGGAGACGCGCGATGACTGAGCATGAGGATGGCATGAGCCGCCGCAAGGTTCTCGAGTGCATGACATGGGCAGGCACCGGCGTGCTCTGGACGATTACCGGCGGCGTGCCCGCTTCGCTCGGCATCATCGACGAAGCCATGGCCGCGCCGGCGAAGGGATTCACATTTCTTCAGATCAGCGACAGCCACATGGGTTTCGACAAGCCGGCCAATCCCAACGTGAAGGGCACGCTGGAGGAAGCGATCGCACGCGTAAAAACACTGCCGGTGAAGCCATCTTTCATGATCCACACTGGCGATATCTCCCATCTGTCCAAGCCGTCCGAGTTCGACGACGCGGATCAGATCATTTCGCGCGCCGGGCTGAACGTGCGCTATGTGCCCGGCGAGCACGATCTGCTCGACGAAGATCAGGGTAAGCTCTATCTGGACCGCTACGGGCGCGGCACAAAAGGTGCCGGCTGGTACAGCTTCGACGACAATGGCGTGCACTTCATCGGCCTGGTCAATGTCGTCAATTTGCGAGCCGGCGGGCTCGGCAATCTCGGCGACGAACAGCTCGAATGGCTGGAAGACGATCTCCATGGCCGCTCTGCTTCTCAGCCGATCGTCGTCTTCGCGCACATTCCGCTCTGGACGGTATATCCCGAGTGGGGATGGGGCACGGAAGACGGTGCGCGGGCGCTTGGCTACCTCAAGCGCTCCGGCTCTGTCACCGTGCTCAACGGGCACATCCACCAGGTCATGCAGAAGGTCGAGGGCAACGTCAGCTTCCATACCGCGCGCTCAACAGCGTTCCCGCAGCCGGCGCCCGGCGCGGCGCCGTCGCCAGGCCCGATGAAAGTGCCGGACGACAAGTTGCGGAGCATGCTCGGCATTGCTTGCGTCACGTTCAAGCAGAACGAGCAGCGTCTCGCCATCATCGACACGCCGATCCAGAACTGAGGGCTGGCCCATGACGATGATCAAAATCCTGACGAGACTGCTCGTGGCCGGCGTCGCGGCGGCCTATCTCCACGCCGCGGCGCCGGCGTCTGCGGAGGAGGTTGCGGTCAAGATCGGCAACTTCACCTTCGGACCGCAGGAGCTGAAGGTCAAAGCCGGCACGACCATCACCTGGACGAACGAAGACGACATCCCGCATACGGTTGTGTCACCGAACGCCTTTCGCTCCAAG
>DASSYU010000574.1:0-6373 GCA_035703125.1 Pseudolabrys sp.
GTTGCCGGCACGGTGATCTTGCCGATGATGTGCGGAATGAAGAACACCGCGCAGATGATGCGCAGGATATTGAACTCATTGAGCAGATTGAATTTGTCGGCAAGCGACATGGCAGCTATCCCCCCGATTGGCTTTTTTGGCGCACCACCATTCAAAATCGCACTTCCTGGTGCGTGCGCCAACCCCCGCGTCGTTTCTAGAGCTTCTTGCCCTTAAGCCAAGCCTCGCCCTTGGCATAAAGCGCCGCAAGCGGCGCTCCGTCGAGCCCCGGAAGCTCGTCCTTGATCGTGTAACCGATCTTGCTCTGCAGGTAGGCGAGGTGGCGATAGCCTTCCGGAAATTGCGCCAGATGCGCCTTGTCGAGCGTGAGCCGTGCATCTGGCTCAACCGGGTCTATCCGGTCTTTCTCGTAGGCGAGCCGCCGCAGCACGATTCCCCATCGGCCTTTTCGCTTTTCCAGAAAATCGTAGAAGCGTCCGCTACATCCGACGTCGCAGAGCACGCCCTCGACCTTCGCGCGCTGCGAGATCGTCATCTTGGTTTGCGCGATCGCCCGCTTGCCTTTGATGTCGATACTCATGCCGCCGAGCATGTGCATGATGCGCACGCCGCGATCATATCCCTCCTGGCTCACCCGGATGAAATCCTCATAGGAGCCCTGAAACCAGGTCGCCCACATCTGCCCGTCCTTGTGCCAGACGGTTCGGAAACGGTCCCACATGCGCGCGTCGCGCCAGAGCACCCAGTTCTCGATCAAATCGCGGATCGCAAGACGGTCCGCCGTGTCGCGCGGCATGAATATTCTCCCCCGTGCTCGCTTGTGGCGAGCTTCGTCCCGTTGCAAGAATGTACGAGGACAAGAGCGGCCGCGACAAGGCCGCAGTACCACCGGGAGAATTTGATGCCAAGGCTGGCCGGAAAAACCGCGATCGTCACTGGCGGTGCGAAGGGCATTGGCCGGCACTATTCGCAGGCGCTTGCCGCAGAGGGCGCGCGCGTGATGATCGCGGATATCGTCGACGGCCGCGCGCTTGCCGAGGAAATTGCCGGGCGCCATGGCGCGAACTCCGTCGCCAGCGCGACATTCGATGTCAGCGACGAGAGCGCGGTGAAAGGCCTGGTGGCCAAGACCATCGAGCGCTTCGGCCAGATCGACGTGCTGGTGAACAATGCCGCGCTCTATTCCGCGCTGAAGCCGAGACCTTTCAATGAATGGGACATCGAACTGTGGGATCGCGTGATGGCGATCAACGTGCGCGGGACATACCTGATGGCCCGTCATGTCGCGCCGCACATGATGGCGCGGCGCAGCGGCAAGATCATCAACATCGCCTCGGGCGCGCCTTACAAAGGCGTGCCGCGTATGCTGCCCTACGTGACTTCAAAGGGTGCGATCCTTGCGTTCACCCGTTCATTGTCGCGCGAGCTCGGCGAGTACGGCATTGCGGTCAACTCGCTCTCGCCCGGATATACCCTGAGCGACACCGGGCTCGAGAATACGGCGCATGTCGAGGACGAGCGCGTGCCGGTGCGGAACAGCCGCGCCTTCAAGCGCGACGCCTATCCGGAAGACTTGCTCGGCGCGCTCGTATTCCTGGCGTCGAGCGACAGCGACTTCGTGACCGGCCAATCGCTCGTGGTCGATGGCGGGTCGGTCAACAACTGAAGGAGGACGGAGCGATGAAGGTCGACGGCCGGTGCCATTGTGGCCACATCCGTTACGAAGCTGAAATCGATCCGGATACGGTCGCAATCTGCAACTGCACCGATTGTCAGACCTTGTCCGGCTCGGCGTTCCGCACTGTGGTGCCGACGAAAAAGGGCAGCTTCAGGCTCTTGCAGGGTGAGCTGAAGATCTACGTCAAGACGGGAGAGAGCGGAAACAAGCGGCCGCAATCTTTTTGTCCACAATGCGGCTCGCCGATCTATTCGACCAGCACCGAGCCTGATCCGAAGGTGCACTCGATCCGCGTCGGTACCCTCAACCAGCGTGATCAGCTCATGCCAAAGCTGCAATATTGGTACCGGTCCGCTCAGCGTTGGACTTCGGACATCGGTGCGCTGCCAACTTTTGAAAAGCAGCGCCAGTAGGCCGGGCCTGAGCGCCACATAGCCGTTATGCGCCCGGTTTCACGGGTTTAAGCGGCATACGCGGTGGGCTATATTTGCTACAAATGGAATAAGCGGTTCACGGAGAAGCCCAATGACGCTCGCGATCGATACCGCGCAGGCCGGCAACAAGCACAACATCACCGGCGCGCGTCAGGCCTACTATGACAAGATTTCAAAGTACCACCTCGCGCCCCTGTGGGAGGTGCTCAAGGGCCTGGTGACACCCGAGCCGAAGACCCAGATGCAGCCGGCGCTGTGGAAGTTCCCCGAGGTCGAGAAGCTGATGCTCGAGGCCGGCGATGTCATCACCACCGAGGAGGCCGAGCGCCGCGTGCTCGTGCTGGAAAATCCCGGCGAGCCCGGCAAGTCGCGCATCACCAATACGCTCTTTGCCGGCATCCAGCTGATCCTGCCGGGCGAGATTGCCGACGCGCATCAGCACGTCGCTTCCGCCATCCGCTTTGTGCTCAAGGGCAAGGGGGCCTACACGGCGGTCGAGGGTGAGAAGGCCCAGATGGAGCACGGCGACTTCATCATCACCGCCAACTGGGCGCCGCACGATCACGGCAACCCGGGAAAGGAACCGGTGATGTGGCTCGACGTGCTCGACATGCCGACGATCAATCACTTCCAGGCATCGTTTGCCTCGCACTTCGACGAGAAGATGCAGAACGTCAGTCACCAGGACGGCGACTCGTTTGAGCGCTACGCCACCGGCGTGCTGCCGGACGGCGCGCCGGTTCACCTCAATCGCTCGCCGGTAATCAATTATCCCTATGCCAAGATGCGGCCGATCCTGGAGCGGCTGAAATCGACCGGCGACATCGACAAGCGTCACGGCGCGCGTGTGCGCTACGCCAACCCGATCAACGGTGGGCCAGTCCTGCCGACGATGGGCGCCAACCTGGCGCTGCTGCCCAAAGGCTTCAAAGGCGAGCCCTATCGCTCGACCGAAGGCACCGTGTTCTGCGTCGCCGAGGGCAAGGGCACGACGGTCGTCGATGGCAAGGAGCTTTCCTGGGGCGTCAACGACGTGTTCGTCGTGCCGCCGTGGAAGCGCTACCAGCACAACGCCAGCGAGGAGGCGGTGCTGTTCTCGATCTCCGACCGCCCGGCGCAGGAAGCGCTCGGCATCTGGCGCGAAGGCCACTAGGCGTCAAGTCTAGTAGGGTGTCGCCACGATCTCGGCTGTCTTGCCCTGCTTGCGGCGCATCCAATCGAACGCAAGCAGGGCGACTGCCGCCGTTATGCCTGCGGCATTGATAAAGATCGCGCCTTCGAACGTTTCGGGCGGCAGCACCACCGCGAGCGACACGAGCGCGTAGGGCACCCGCCCTCCGCGTCCCAGCGGAGCCAGCGCAAAGCCTACGGCAGCCATGGTGCCAAGCCAGATGCCGAAGAGCACGCGGCTGAAATTGAGCACGATCTCGATCCAGGTGCCGTCCATCAGCAGGCTGGGCGTCAGCACGAACATGAACGGCAGGATGAAAGTGCTCCAGCCGACCACGCAGGCGATCCACCCGGTGGTCCAGCCGTCGGTGCGCGCGATATTGGCGGCGGCATAGGCTGCAAAGGCCACCGGCGGCGTAATCATCGACAGGATGCCGTTGTACATGACGAACATATGCGCACCCATCGGCGTGACGCCCAACTTGACCAGCGCCGGCGCGAGCAACGTCGCTGTAAGGATGTAGACACTCACCGTCGGCAAGCCGATGCCGAGAACGAAGGCGAGCAGCGCGATCAGCAGCAAAAGCAGGAACACGCTGCCGCCGGCGAGGGTGAGCAACTGGACGGTCAAGCTGAAGGCGAGACCTGAAATGCTCAGGATTCCGACCATGATGCCGGCCGCGGCGCCGATCAGGATGATGTCGAGGGAGACACGCCCTGTGTCCATGATCGCCCGCAGCATGCCGAGAATGCCGAGACGCTTGCCGCGGTAGCCGAAGATCATCGCCAGCACCATGAGCATGGCGGTCGACACGATCGCGGCCTTTTCCGGAGTGAGCATCGTCACGTTCGGATACATCAGCGCGTAAACGAGGAAAGTGATCGGCACCAGGAAGTGCCATCCGGACTTAAGCACTTCGGACACCGCGGGCGCTTCGGCGATCTTGGCGGCGCCGATCTTATGCTTGGCCGCCTCAAGATCGACGTGGAAGAAAAGACAGGCGTAGTAGAGAAATGCCGGGATGGCGGCTGCGACGCAAACCGCGCCATAGGGCACTTGCAGGAATTCCGCCATGATGAAGGCCGCAGCGCCCATAACCGGCGGCATCAGCTGCCCGCCGGTCGATCCGACGGATTCGATTGCCGCTGCGCGGTAGGGCGTGAAGCCCGAGCGCACCATCGTCGGAATGGTGACGATGCCGACCGCGAGCACATTGCTCACCGCGCTGCCGGAAATCATTCCGAACAGCGCCGATCCAAGCACTGCGATCTTCGCGGCGCCGCCCCGAAAACGACCCATGGCCGCCATCGAAATATCCGAGAAGAAATCGGCCCCGCCAGTCCTGGCCAGGACCTGCCCGAGGATCGTAAAGGGAATCACGACGATGACAGCAACGTGCAGGATCGAGCCGATCGCGCCGTTAAGGTCGAGGCCGAGATAGACCGTCATGCGCTCGGGCGAGACGTAACGCGTCTGAAAATCCCCTGACAGATGCGGGCTGATGTAGACGTAGACCGCCATTGCCGCGATTATGCCGACGAAACCCCAGCCGTTGGTGCGGCGGCTCGCCTCCATGATCAGCGCGATCAGCAGGGCGCTGACGATCAATCCGCTGAGCGGAATGAGCGCAATCTCATCGGTGAGCGTCGCGTAACGAACAGCGATATAGGCGCAAAGGCCGAGCGACAGCGCCATGGCGACCCAATCGCTCCAGTGACGTTTCCGCGACGCGTCGGCGATATAGGCGAGCGCAAGGGTAAGCCCGAGACAGACCGTGAGCATTTGCTCGGTGTAGAACGAGACGTTGAAGACCCGCCGCGGGGCGTCGAGCACCCAAAGCACGACCACCGCGACCAGCAGCGACTGGAGGATGTTCGTGCACAGCACAGTTGCCCGCGATGCGGCGGAGGCAAACTCCGCCGCATCGGGAATAATACGCTCTTCGCTCACTGAATGCTCTTGGCCTGCACGTTATGTTCCTTGAAGTACTTCAAGGCCCCCGGGTGATAGGGGATGTCGTAACCCTTATAGAGCCCGGCGGCAGAAAATTCGCGCAACGCGGGCTGGATCGCCACCAGATCTCCTTTGTTTTTCTCGAGCGTGTCGATCAGTTTGTAGACCGCGTCGTCGCTCACCTTGTTGTTGGTGAAGATCATGTTGTCCCAGGTGTAGACGCCCATCGGATGATCAACTCCGATGAAAAACGGACCGGGCTGGGCCGGCGTGAGATAACCCTCGGGCAGGATCTTCTTGGCGGCAGGCAGGCCGCTTGCGGGAATCTCCAGCGCGCGAATACCACCGACGGTCGCATCGACCTCCCGTACCTTCGGTGCGCCGAACGCGAAGAAGAACATGTCTGCAGCCCCCGACGTGAAATCATCAGCTCCGCGGATCACATTCGGAATCAGCACCGGCGTGACGTCTTTCTCGGTCAATCCGCCCGTCGCCAGGATCGCTTTGATCATCGGATCAAGCGTGCGCATCGCCGAATAGCCCATGCCGACTTTCTTTCCCTTGAGGTCGGCGATGGTTTTCATCGTCGTATCCTTGCGCACCCAGAAGGCGCCGCGCAGGGCGTGCAGCGAGCCGATGAGGCGTAAATTGGGATTGGCGGCCTTGGCGCCTTCGACTTCGAAAATATTGGCGATGCCGAACTCAGCTTCGCCGCGCGCGATCATCGGAATCATGACCGACTCGCCGGCGGTGGGCTGCACCACAACGTTCAAACCCGCCTTGTCCTTGAGAACCTTGGCGACCGCCGATGCCGATGTGTGGTTGAGCGTCCCCGGCTGCATGGTGGCAAAGCCGAAAGTTTGCGCAGCAGCGATGCTGGCGCTAAGCGCAAGCGCTGCAAGGCCTCCCGCCGTGCGAATGACAGGGCGAAATGGCCCAATGCGAAGTCGGATCATGGTTTATCCTCCCGGTCGTCGTTTCTGGTTGTAACGGCAACTGCGAAGCCGCAGCTCCGCATTGCCCTACCGGCAATTTTGCACAGGATGGAAAGCAATGCGAGGTTGCGCGTTATAGTTTCTGCTGTTTGGGGACCGTGCCCAACGAGTTAAATTTCCCGGCGACCGGGAATAGGTGGCC
>DASSYU010000088.1:0-3525 GCA_035703125.1 Pseudolabrys sp.
TTCGTTCGCGCCCGGCATGGGCGCGCGGCACCAAGGCACCCATCGCCAGATTTTCGGCGACAGTGAGCGTCGGGAATACCTGCCTTCCCTCCGCAACCTGGCCGATACCGAGATTGCAGACCTTATAGCTTGGCCATCCGGTTATATCCGTGCCCCGATAAACGATGCGGCCGCGCGAAGGTTTGTGCATTCCGGCTATGGTGCGGATGAGCGAGCTCTTGCCGGCGCCATTCGCTCCGACAATCGTGACGATCGCTCCCTGCTCGATCTCGATCGCGATATTGTCGAGCGCCTGCGCGTCTCCGTAAAACACGTCGAGATTTTCGACGCTGAGCATCAGCCGACGGCCTCCACGCCGAGATAAGAATTAATGACAGCGGAGTTTCGCACTACTGCGTCGGGGGCGCCCTCAGCGATTGCCGCTCCATGATGAAGCACGAGAACGCGCGCCGCGAGGGCCATCACGGCCCGCATGACGTGCTCGATCAACAGGATCGTAAGCCCCGTTTCACGATTGAGCTCGCGCAGGGTCGCAACGACCACATCGACTTCCATCGGCCGCAGGCCCGCCATCACTTCATCGAGCAAAAGCAGCTTTGGGTCGGTGGCAAGCGCGCGCGCAAGCTCCAGCCGCTTGCGATCGGGCAGCGTCAGTGAGGATGCCCTCTGATCGCGCTTAACATACAAATCAAGACGGCGCAGAACATTGCGGGCATGCTCGCGCGCATCTTCGATGCGATGGCGATGCAGCAGCGCGCCGACAACGACGTTGTCCTCCACTGTTAGGGCAGGAAATGGCCGCACGATCTGAAACGTCCGCCCGATGCCGCGTCTGCAGATTTTGTCAGGTGCAAGACCGTCGATTCGCTCGCCGGCAAACATGATGTTTCCGGTGTTCGGCGCGAGCACTCCGGCGATCATGTTGAACAGCGTGGTCTTGCCGGCACCGTTGGGGCCGATCACGGCAAAAATTTCGCCGGTAGTGACCTCGAAGCTCACGCGGTCAACCGCGACAAGCCCGCGAAATCGCTTGCCGATATCGGTGACTGTCAGGAGCGCGCTCATTTTTTGCGCTCCGAAAGGCCGAACCGGCGCGCAAGCCAGGGCCACACTCCTTCCGGCATCGCGATGACAACCAGCAGCAGCACAATACCAAAAAATATCTGGTTGCTGCCCGGCAGGTCGATGTGGAGCCTCTCGAGCAAAATCCGCACCCCCTCGGCCACGAACTCCAGCAGAAAGGCTCCTAAAAGTGGCCCGAATAGCGTGCCCACGCCGCCGATAATCGGCCCGAGGATAATCAGAATCGACTGGGAGATGTTGAACACCTGCTCGGGAAACAGGTTGTTGTAATAGAACGCGAAAATCACGCCTGCAAAAGCGGTCATGCCGGCGGAGATGACTACCGCAAGCATTTTATAGTGAAACGTGTCGATGCCGGCCGAGCGCGCCGCCTCTTCATCCTCTCGGATCGCCAGCCAGAAATAACCGATGCGGCTTTGCAGAAGCAGGCGCGAGGCAATAATTGCCAGCACGATTGCGGCCAGAAGCAGGTAGTAGAACATCACCGGATGCCCGCGCAGATGCCAGAGATCGTTGTGGGCGTACTGCGCAACCGGCAAAAATAATCCGGCGGAACCGCTCGTCCAGCTCAGGTGGTCAAATCCGACGCGCGCGAATTCGGCGACCGCGATGGTCAGGATCGCGAAGTAAACGCCGCCGATGCGGAACCGAAATGCGAGAAACCCGAGAAAGGCGCCGGCTAGTGCCGCAACAAGGATCGCCGCCAACAGGCCCAACCACGGACTGATGCCGAAGTGCACGTAGAGCGCGGCGGCAGTGTAAGCACCGAGGCCGACATAAAGTGCGTGACCGAGCGACAGCTGCCCCGCAAAGCCCATCATGATGTTCCAGGCAAGCCCCGCATAGCTGAAAAATAGGATGAGTATCAGGACGGTGAGCAGATAGTCGCCGACGAAGATCGGCAGCAGGAGGAAGATCAGAAGCAGCACGGCGAGCAGCAAGAGCGAGCGGCGCGGGACGTCGGCCGTCAGGCGCGCAATCATGTTGTCCTCTTGCCCATGATGCCTTGGGGCCTGAACAGCAGCATCACAACCAGGATCGCAAATGCAAACATGCTTTTGGCAGAAGGCGTGAACAGCAGGCCTGAGATCGCCTCGGTAAATCCAACCAGCATTCCGCCAAGCAGGGCGCCTGGCATCGAGCCCATGCCACCGGTGATGACAATCACGAACGCCAACAGCGTGTAGGCCGGGCCAACCGCAGGCGTGACGTCGAAGAGCAACAGCAGCATGCAGCCGGCGGCACCCACACAGGCGCAACCCAATCCAAACGTGAGCGCATACAGCCGGTGAACGTCGAGTCCGACCACCAGCGCACCGTTATAGTTGTCGGCGCAGGCCCGAATCGCCGTCCCGACCGCCGTATACCGAAAAAAGGCGAACAGAGCCGCAGCCACGACAATCGCCGCAACGGCGGCGTAAACCTTGGTGGCATCCACGATCAGCGGACCAACCTGGAAGCTGTCGAAGGCGTACGCCACCTGGACGTTTTGCGCATCCGGCCCGAACGCGATCAGCAATGCGTTGACGATAATGATCGCGACCGCGATCAGAAGCAGGAATTGGCTGTGCTCGGGCCGCGTGATGAAACTGTTGATCAAGCCAACTTGCAGAAGATATCCGAGAGCGAACATCACAACCGCGATCGGGATCATCATAACGAGCGGATCCAGATGAAAGGCCGCAAACAAGGTAACGGCGGCGTACATCGCCATGGTCATCATCTCGCCGTGCGCGAAGTTGACCACCCGCACCACGCCGAAGATGACTGACAGCCCGAGCGCCATCAGGCCGTACACCAGCCCGGTCAGAATTCCGCCAACCGCGACGTTGAGATAAATATCCAGCTGCACGCGAAGACCTAGTAGCGTAAAGCTCCGACCGCGCAGACGCGGCCGGAGCGGACGAAAAGCGGAGACAGTTAGCCGCGTTTGTCGTAAGGCTTCATCGGAAGTTCAGGCTTGGCGTTCGCCGCCGCCTTCGGAGCCAAGGTGACGAGCTTGCCGCCGCGGTTCTGGATCGCCGAGTTCTTGAGCTTGTCATTCTGGCCCTTGGCATCGAACTGAATGCCGGGCCCAGGGCTGACATTGTCGGTGATATTCGTCTTGCGGATCGCATCGGCAAGCGCAGTTGGGTTGGTCGAGCCCGCGCGTTTGAAGGCGTCAGACGCGACGAGCAGGGCCTCGAACGTATAAACGTGGTTGGTATTCAGATTGATAGCCGGATGCGCCTTGGCAAGCGCGGCTTCCAGCTTTTTGCTCAACGGCTTATTTGGGTCATACCAGGGGACGAAGCTTACCGGACCGTCGGAAAGCTTGGCGAGCGTCGTGAGGTACTGGTCTTCATACCAGCCGGGACCCATGCTCAGAATCGCGTTGGGTGACCAGCGTTGCTTGACCAGTTCGCGGGTCAGCAGGATTGCGTCGTTGAGACGGCTGACCAT
>DASSYU010000228.1:0-3816 GCA_035703125.1 Pseudolabrys sp.
AAGCCCGGCTGTCGTTGCCCCGATCACGTAAGTGAGATGCAGCACGCTGGTGACCGAAGTGCCAAGATATTCGACCCGGATCTCGTTTGTCAGGATCGCCTCGCCGATTACGCCGGCCGGCGAATTAACGAAGCGGTGCAAAACTATGGCGGTGCCGGCCGCCGTGATTATGGTCAGCGCGTAGATAAGCAGGCGGCCGGTCTGCCCATCGACAGCGAAACCGAAGAAGTTCGGCGGCGGCAGATTGAATCCATCGGTCGAACCGAGAGCAGCCGAACGCACAAGTATGCCGTAGAGGATCATCGATAAGGCGAGGCTCAGCATTGCGAAAAAGATTTCGCGATAGCGCGCCATGATAAAGCCGAGCACATAGCCAGCGACCGCTGACACAAGACCGCCGAGAACGACCAGCGCGATCGCATCGGTTACTCCGAGAAAGTTGGTGGCAAGCCCCGCCGTATAGGCGCCGAGACCGTAGTAAAGTCCCTGGCCGAAGGACACGAGGCCGGCCCGCATCATCACCAGCAGCCCAAGCACGACGAGCCCCTTGGCGAAGGCGACAGTGAGAAGGAATACCAGCCACGATGGCATCAGCGGTCCTGCGCCGAGCAGTGCAGCGAGGGCGAGCGTCAGGATGGGGACAGAACGCATGTCAGATCTTCCGGGCAGCCGGTCGCCCGAATAGGCCCTGTGGCCGAAATGCGAGCACGCTGGCCATGACTGCGTAGATCACAAACAACTCGACTTCGGGCAGTAAATGAACGGCGCAGGCGCGAGCGAGCCCGACCACGAACGCACCGATCGCGGCCCCTGCCACGCTTCCCAGTCCCCCGATGATGCTCACAGCGAACGCGAGCACGATCACATCGACGCCGATACCCGGCACCACCGAGATCGCCGGCGCGGTGATCGCCCCCCCAAGCGCCCCAAGAATCGCCCCAATGACGAAGGTCGCGGTGAACATGCGCGCAACGTTGATACCCATGGCCGTCGAGATCTCTCGGTCGTGAATCACCGCGCGCAGGAGCTTTCCTGATCGCGTGCGCTCCAGCGCCCACCATGCCGCGACGCCGATAACGATTGCGAGTGCGAACAGACCGAGATCATAAACGGCAAAGCCAATCCCACCGATCGAGACGCGGCCGAGCAGCTCATAGGGCTGATAGGCGAAATAAGGATCGACACCCCAGACGAGCTTTATCAGATCCTCGAACACCAAGAACGCAGCATAGGTGACGAGTACCAGCACCACCTCGTCGCGCCCGTACATCGGTCTGAGCAGACCTCGCTCGACAATGAGCCCGGCACTCCCACCCACGACGATTCCAGCAAGGATGAGCAGCAGGAAGCTGCCGGCGGCCGGATAGTGTCCCGCGAAATAGGCTCCCACGGCAGACGCAGCCGCATAGGCGCCGAGGGCATAGAAACTGCCGTGTGCAATGTTGAGAATCTTCATGACGCCGTAGGTAAGCGTCAGCCCCATCGACACGATGAATAGCCAGGAGAAGTACACTGTGCCGTCGACGAGGATTGCATAGAACTTCTGCATGGCTTCTCTCCGCCCGGGCGCGAGCGCGCCCGGGCTGATGGTTCACTCATCATGTCATCAGCACTTGGCGCCTTTGAAGCCACCCTTGATCCATTCCTCGCTCTTGACGCCCTCTGGTGGATTCACACATTCGGCTGGGTAGCGCACGACGTCGACCAATTGGGGTTGACCCTGGGCGGCGTCGAACTTGAAAGTCCCATACGCCATGTCCTGGATTGCCTGGTGGCCCTTGCCAAGCTTCATGTCCACTCGGCCGCTTGGTGTCTCATATGAGAGCCCCTCGAATGCGGTGATTACGGCATCCGTTGCAGGCGTCTCAGGTTTGCCCGCAGCAGCCTTCTCCATCGCTGCTTTTAAACCGAGAATCGCTTGCACCATCTTGTATGAGGGATAGACCGGCGGCGTGCCATAACGCTCCGAATAGGCTGCACGAAACCAATTGTTCAATGCGTTATCCGGAGCGAAAACGCCGTGCGGACCACGCGCGCCAATGACCGTGCCGTTCGGAATCTGCGTGGCCATTCGGAACATGGCTGGCTCGCCGGCTGTCATTACGACGGTGCGGTCGTCGAATACGCCGCGTGCCTTGCCCTGCAAGGTGAAAGCCTCCATGTCGCCTCCCCAGAAGCTCGAATGGATGACGTTCGGCTTCTCGACGAGAAGCGCCGAGATCTCTGCTCCATATTGCCCGGCGAGCAACTTGGGAAACTGCTCAGTCGCGATCTTGATGCCGGGGCTGAGCGCCTGCATCGACGCTTTGAAGTCGTTCCAGGAATCCTGTCCCCATGCATAGTTCTGATTGATTCCGGCAATAGTCTTTATGTCCTTGTTGCGCGCGAGCAGGTAGCGGGCGGCCGCAACGTTGTCCATTGTGGCGTGCGGGCCAGTTCGAAACAAATATTTGTAGCTTGCATCCTCGAAAATGCGTGGTGTGCCGCAGTCGAAGAAGATCGTGAGCTTCTTCAACTCGTCGGCGAGCGGCGCGATGGCGAGACAGTCGCCGGAGGAGATATAACCGATGATCGCATCGACGTTGGCTCGCTGGACCAGGTTCCGGTACTCGGTGACCTGTTTGGTGGTGCCGCCGGCTTCATCCACGACGGCCATCTCGACTGGTAGCCCGTTTATGCCCTTTTTGTCATAGGGCGCGGGCATCTTGCCGGCATTGAGCGTTTCGATCACCAGTTCAGCCGCGTTGCGTGCCGGCACGCCGAAAGGACCTGCCGCCGCGCCAGACAGGAACGTGACAACACCGAGCTTGAAGGTTGCGGCCTGTTGAGCAGCGGCCGGCTGCACGGCGAGCGCGGCGCACGCGACCGCAATACCGAGACCGATCTTATGGATGGATGTCATGCTTACCTCCCTTGTCCTTCCGAAAACGTGATCCGGAAATCACTCTGTACTATAACCAGTTCAAACTCCCTGTTCTCGCTTTCAAATTCCCTGTTCCTTCAAAAAATTTCCCTGTTCTGTTGCGTAGGGAAATTGGCTGAAAGCCTTTGAATTTGCTCGCGTGTCAGCTTTTAAAATCTCCCAAAGCAAGCGGATTTGACGAAATTCCCTGTTCTTTTCCCTGTTAGCAGGGAATTTGAGAGTAGAGACGGGTTCGAATGCGACTGCGTCCGCCACCATCCAGTCTGGCTATCCGGCACGTTGTGGAGACTTGGGGACTTGGCCCCACATTGGCGGGCTTTTTTGCTCTTGGCTTGCGGTCTCTCTGTTCCTGTCGGCGCATGAGGCCGTTTGAGGGCGCCGGTCTCCGCGGCGAAAAATCCCGTTCCTGGCGCGACGCTCGCAAGTATTTGGTGCGCCAGACTGTCGGGGTTTGCGCGGATGATTGGCTATTTCATCCAGGTGACATTTGAATGACTCATGACTGTCGCTTCTCGAAAGAACGCGTTGCCGCTCAAGAGAGGCATCACCGAACGATTTCGCCCGCAAGCTGACGCGGCTACCGAGTGAGTATTGTTCTGAAATAAGAATCAGTTCTGAGCCAGACCAAGCCGCTCGAACTGGAGCGACATTCGGCTGGCATGTCGTGCAAGGCCGCGACGCCGATGCCTCGGGGCAGCCGTCCTTCGACGGCGGCCTTGACTAGGGCCGGCGCGATGAATGCCATCGAGATCGTCATGTTGACGTGGCGAACGCTGCATTTGTGGCGCGCGGCGATAGCCTCGACCGTTGTGGTGTCGCAGATGATCTCTTCGAGCCAAGCGCGCCCGCGCGCGATCGACTTGAGCAGTGCTGCTCGACGCTCGAACTTGATC
>DASSYU010000332.1:0-3798 GCA_035703125.1 Pseudolabrys sp.
CCGGCATTTATATGCCCGCGCCGTTGGTGAAGGGCTTTGAGAATGTCGCGAGGCTTTTGGGTTAGCCATGGGGATTCTCGATGCCATAACGCACAGCGGCGTGGCCGATCGGCACCGGCCCTGGCCCCGTGCCCAGGTGGGTGACGAAGGCTGGCGCCAGGCCATGGACCAGCTCGCAACAGGCCGGCTGGTTTTGCTTGGCTTGTGGGGCGATGCGCCGATGGTCCACATGGCATTGCTCGATGAACCGGCCGGCGAGGCGGCGGTCATCAGCTACGTCTGCAAGGCCGGAAAATATCCGAGCGTCGGCGACCGTTACGCGCCGGCCGTCCGGCTCGAACGTGCAATGAACGATCTATTCGGCCTCGAAGCGGTGAATGCGCCCGACACGCGGCCCTGGCTCGATCTCGGCTTCTGGGACGTTCTTCACCCGCTGGGCAAAAAAGCCGACGCGCGCAAGCACGCTCCCTACAATTTTCTCCCGGCCGAAGGCGAGGGGTTGCACCAGATCCCGGTCGGGCCCGTGCATGCCGGCATCATTGAGCCGGGGCATTTCCGTTTCACGGCCAATGGCGAGCACGTGGTGCGGTTGGAGCAGCGTCTTGGCTGGGTACACAAGGGCATCGAGTCGCTCATGGAAGGGGCCACCCTGGAGCAGGCCGCCAAGCTCGCGGCGCGGACCTCCGGCGATAGCACCGTCGCTTACGCATTCGCATTTGCGCAGGCGGCGGAAGCCGCGATGCAGATCAAGGCGCCGCTGCGCGCAACCTATTTGCGCGCGCTGATGGCCGAGCTTGAACGTCTGGCCAATCATTTTGGAGATATCGGCGCGATCTGCAACGACGCCTCGTTCTCGCTGATGCAGGCGCAATGCGCCATCCTGCGCGAGCGTACATTGCGCGCGGCGGAAGCCGGCTTCGGCCACCGGTTGATGATGGATGTGATCATCCCTGGAGGACTCAGTCGCGATATCGCGCCGAAGGGTCTTGCCGAGGCGGCGGCCCTGGTCGCCGCGGTGCGCGGCATTTTTCCGGACCTGATCGAGCTCTACGACAACACCGCTTCGCTGCAGGACCGGACCGTGACCACGGGAATTGTGAAGCCTGAATTGGCGGCGCAGTTCGGGGCCGGCGGCTATGTCGGCCGTGCATCCGGCCGGACCTTCGATGCCCGGCGCGTGCTTGCCTACGCACCCTATGACAAGTTGTCGTTCGACGTGCCGGTGCGGGACGAGGGCGACGTCAACGCGCGCGTCTGGCTCCGCATCCGCGAAGTCGAACAGAGCCTGTCGCTCACCGAGCAAATTCTTGAGGCAATTCCGGGCGGCGCGATCACGGCGCCGCTCGGCACAGCGAAATCCTGCGAGGGCCTGGGAGTAGCCGAAGCTTTCCGCGGCGACGTTCTGGTGTGGCTCAGGATCGATGGGAACGGTCGGATTGCGCGTTGCCATTTACGCGACGCGTCGTGGTTCCAGTGGCCTCTGCTGGAAGCGGCGATCGAGGGAAATATCGTCGCCGACTTTCCGCTCTGCAACAAGTCGTTCAACTGTTCTTATTCGGGGCACGATCTGTAAGATGCGCAAGATCCTGTTCGAAGGGATTGCCAGGGGATCGCTGACCGAACAGCCGCCCGTTCCGGACGAGGCCGCGCTCGCCGAGCTTGCCGAGAGCGTCAACAGAGAGGCTCGGATCAGGCTCGGGCGTTCATTGTCAATTCGCCAGGTTGATGCCGGCTCCTGCAACGGATGTGAGCTGGAAATTCACGCGTTGAGCAACGCGTTCTACGACCTCGAGCGTTTTGGGCTGCGATTTGTCGCCTCGCCGCGCCATGCCGACGTGCTCATGGTCACCGGGCCGGTGACCAAAAACATGCGGGAAGCGCTCGAGCGCACCTATAATGCAACCCCCGAACCGAAGTGGGTGGTTGCTGTCGGCGCGTGTGCGGCAGACGGCGGGGTATTTGCCGGAAGCTATGCGGTCGAGGGAGGGGTTAAAGACGTCATTCCCGTTGACCTGCACATTCGCGGATGTCCGCCATCGCCTGTGGATCTATTGAAAGGATTGCTGGCGCTGCTTCGACATGTCGGGCGGTGACGAGGCCGCCACGCGTCACATCGATTCAAAGACAACGCCGATCCTGTTGTCGGTTCGCCATTGCGAACGGCAGCGGCGCGCCATGCCGTCGACCACCAGATCGAAATGTTGCGGCAGGCCGAAAGTGGTGGACACCCGCAATGCCGCGCCGGCCTTCGTGACGTTGCGCACCGTGCATTCGAGCTTTGGCGCTTTCTCGCTCAGAACGATGAATGCGCTTTTGAGAGTCCGGCCGCGGTAGAGTGTGCGTCTTTCGGTCATCGCGGGCCCGTTCCTCGCGCGAAATGATCGGCGGGCGATTGCTGCTTCGCGAGCTCCGCATAGCATTCCGCCAGGCGCTGCAATTCGGCTCATTGCGCGGGCGCTTGCGGGCGGGTTCGCCCTGATTTAAAGGCACAAGTGGGGCTGCGCAGGGTGGCTCACCTGCTGTCGGTATTGATCTAGCGGTTGCTGGTCCAATAGCGCCAATGTGTCGACCGTATATCGATGCACAGTTTGGTCGAAGCATCCACCCAATCAGTTCCCCATTTCCGGACCGCGAATATCAGAGAGTCAGCAGCTATTTATTTCCTATGCACCACTTGCATCGCGAAATAGCTTGCCCCACTGACCATGTCATTCTATTTTTGTGTAGACATACGCCTCGATGCGGCCGGATTGGGCGCCGAGCAGTTTAAGCGAAAACACCATCTTCGCCGTTGACGTATGCCTCTTTTCAACGGAGGCTACTATGTCGATTACTCGATTCTTCAAGACTCATCGTTCTTGGGAAGATTGGGCCGGCATGCTGATTGGCGTGCTGGTCGGGTTCTCTCCTTGGCTCGCCGGACAACAGAGCGATCAAGTGATCATGTGGAATGCGATTCTGGTCGGCGCACTTGTGCTGCTTCTTGCTCAGCTCGAATACGTCAGCTTGCAACGCTGGGAGGAAATTGGCGAGATACTACTTGGGCTATGGCTGATCGCGTCGCCATTCACCTTTGGTTACGCAGATGCCGGCCCGCTGCGGTACTGGCATTTCGTTCTCGGCGCCATCATCGCGCTGCTTGCCGCCTGGGAGCTTTGGCAGGACTGGAAACTGACCGACAAGGAGTTGGCTCAGCACGGTCAGTAGCGAGGCAGGATACGCATTTGAGATGCTTGGCGCGTTTTCAGAAATGACGACGCGTCACGATCTGACCGATCCTGCTTGCCCGCGTCGACGAGGTGATAGCGGAGTGTCCGCTTTCGGGCGCAAAGCGGACATAGGTAAAAAATGCGAATGCAGCGGCCAGTATCCGGAAACAGAATTCAATCGAACGGTTGGGCGCCTCAGGCGCGAGCGCAAACTACCGCAGCGAGATCACCAGTCCGTTGAGGTCGGCGGCAACGATCAGCCCCGCCTGGCGGCCCGACAGCGTCAGAACTGCGCCGTTCTGGTTGGCGAGTACGATCGCGCCCGCTCCGGGGCCGACCGCGATACCCCCGCCGGCAGCTCCGTAGACGCCATTAACATCTGACGGCCTTCGGATGTTCTTGACCGTGCCGACAAAATCGGTCGCTGAGGCGCCGAAGGTAAAGCCATAGCTTACCCCGCCGATCGCGAGCGGGTAGCGCCGGCCGTGGAACACCAGTGTGCCACTGCCGCCAGAGCCGCCAACGACAAAACCGGCCTTGATAACGTTGAAGCGGATGCTGCCGTTGTCGGCGTAGGCGGCGGTCGCGA
>DASSYU010000361.1:0-2007 GCA_035703125.1 Pseudolabrys sp.
GAAGCCCGGGCGCGGTGCACGCACCAAAGTTCCCGGCGAGCGGGTCAGGCCGGGCGCGATCGCGTTTACGGTGATCCCGTCCGCTGCCAGATCGCTGGCAAGTGCGCGCGTGAATCCGACAATGCCGCCCTTGCTCGCGACATAATGGGCAAATCCGGTCACCACTGAGCCGAGGGTGCTCGAGGCCATATTGACGACGCGTCCCCATTTTCGCGCACGCATTCCGGGCACGAATGCGGCCGTTACCAGGAACGTACCGTCGAGATTGATCGAGAGCACGGTGCGCCAGTCTGCGAACGTCATTTCGGGAAAATTCTTCTGCGGGAAGATGCCGGCGCAATTCACCACGATATCGACATTGCTGAACTTCTTGCCGACTTCCTTGACCATGGCCGCGACAGACGCTTCCGAGGCCACATCGCATTTGACGGCAATTGCCTGACGTCCGGCAGCCTCGACCATCTTTACGGTGGCGCCGCTGTCGCCGAGGTCGGCGATGGCTATGTGCACACCGTCTTCGGCCAACCGCTTGGCAAAGGCCTGACCGATGCCACTCGCCGCGCCAGTGACGACCGCAACTTTGTCTTTATGGCCTTTGGCCATCTAACACCCCCGATTTTTCCTTGATGTCGCCGAAGCTACATATGAATCGTGCGCTTCGCCACTGCCATCGCCGCCTCCTTGACGGCCTCCGACAATGTCGGATGTGCGTGGCATGTGCGCGCAATATCCTCGGCCGATGCGCCGAATTCCATTGCTATGGCAGCCTCGGCAATCATGTTGCCGGCGTCGGCGCAGATGAGCTGCACGCCGAGGACGCGGTCGGTCTTCGCATCGGCGAGAATCTTCACGAACCCGTCGGTTGTCAGGTTCACCTTGGCGCGTCCGTTGGCGGTGAACGGAAACTTGCCGGCGTTGTAGGTAACGCCCGCGGCCTTCAATTCCTCTTCGCCTTTCCCGACGGTCGCGATTTCCGGAAAAGTGTAGACGACGTTCGGAATGGCATCGTAATTCACGTGGCCGGCCTGCCCGACCAGAATTTCGGCAACCGCAACGCCTTCGTCCTCAGCCTTGTGCGCCAGCATCGGGCCTGCAATGACGTCGCCGATCGCCCAGATGCCCGGAACACTCGTTGCGTAGTAATGATCGACGACCACACGTCCACGTTCATCAAGCTTCACCCCGGCTTCGTTGAGGCCAAGTCCCTCGGTGTACGGCACACGCCCGATCGCAACCAGAACGATGTCGGCCTCAATCGTTTCCGCGACTCCTCCTTTCGCGGGTTCGACCGTCGCCTTCAGCCGTTTTCCGGACGAATCAACCGCAGTCACCTTCGACGACAATTTGAACGTCATTCCCTGCCTCTCGAGCAAGCGTTGCGCCTGACGGCGGACTTCGCCGTCCACACCGGGCAAAATTCCGTCAAGGAATTCCACGACGGTTACCTGCGCACCAAGCCGCCGCCAAACCGAACCGAGTTCGAGCCCGATCACGCCGGCGCCAACCACAAGCAGATGCTTCGGAACCTCCGGCAGTGACAACGCGCCGGTCGATGAGACGATGCGCTTTTCGTCGATCTCAATGCCTTTGAGGCGCGCGACATCGGAGCCCGTGGCGATGACGATGGATTTGGCTTCCAGCGTCTGCGTCCTGTTGTCGGCACCTTTAACCTCGACCTTGCCGGGCGCGATGATACGCCCCGCGCCATGAAAGGTATCGACCTTGTTCTTCTTCAGCAGGAAGTCGACGCCCTTCACGTTGCCGTCGACGCCCTGATCCTTGAAGGCCATCATGGCCTTGAGATCGAGCTTCGGCGGCGAAACGCCGATCCCCATTTTGCCGAAGGCGTGGCCGGCTTCCTCAAAGAGCTCGGACGCGTGCAGAAGCGCTTTCGAGGGAATGCAGCCGATATTGAGGCAGGTCCCGCCAAACGTGGCGCGTTTTTCGACGACTGCGGTTTTCAACCCAAGCTGCGCCGCGCGAATCGCGCAGACATAACCGCCGGGG
>DASSYU010000376.1:0-2464 GCA_035703125.1 Pseudolabrys sp.
CCGGTTGCGCACGAAATCGGCGCCGACGTTCGGCGGCATCACCGGGATGACGGCAATGTCGGCCTGCGGCCGCAGCTGGCAGGCAAGGCGGATGGATGGGTCCTTGCCGGCGCCGACGCGCGCGAGCACGAAGGCTTCCCGCCCGGATGGCTTTGGCAAGGCGCTGCGGTCGCTGACGATCTTGACGCGGCAGGTCGAGCAGCGGGCGCGGCCGCCGCAGACGCTCGCGTGCGGCACCTTGTTGCGCAGGCTCGCCTCGAGCACGCTCAACCCTTTCGGGACGCGCACCTGCCGTCCCGGGTACGACACGGTGACCATTCCGCCCCGGCGCTCGTTGAGCGAGCGCGCCCCGCGCGCCGCGAATATCAGCAGGATCGCGGCCGCGTAGCCGATCGGAAAGTAGAACAGTGTGACGTCGTCGATGAAATCGCGCTTGTCGCGCGGGATCGGCTTTATGTTTTGGGCACGCCAGGCCGGTTCCTTGGCGCGCCGGATCACCTCCTGCGCGCCCTGATGGACACCGAGCATCGCCAGCGGAGGCAAGAGCACGGCGATCGACAGAAGGATCGGCGAAGCCCACCGGAAGAACGGCTTCATGCGCAGCCAGAAGTACAAACCGATGCAGGCATGCGTCCACGCGACCGTCATCAGGATCATCTGGACGACGACCATGTGCGGTCGCAGCGCCCAGTAGCTGAACAACGGGTTTGCGTAGGGCAATGGAGGCAAGTCGTAGAGCCAGCCGCCGACGCGCGTCGCGCCGAAATGACTCGCAAGCCAGAGCGGGATGCTCAGCCCGAGCAGCAATTGCGTGATCTCGGCGGCCGTGTAGCGGAAGTGCCGGCGCGCATAGAGTGCCCAGAGGCCGAGCGAGAAATGAATCATGGCCGCGGAATAGAGCGTGATGTTGACGACCGGAATCCGCCACCACCTGGTGTGATACCAGAGCCAATCCTGCATCAGCAGGTAGGAGATGTTGCCGAGCGCGTGATTGAAGAAGTGGGAGAAGATGTAGGCGAACATGATCAGCCCGCAGGCAAGCCGCACCTGCCGCACGCCGATTCCGCGCAGCCACGCCAGCGCGCCCGCGCCAACGCCCGCCGTCTGCACGTCACCCAAAGCGGGTGCCTGGACCGTCATGAACTGATGGTTTCCGCCGCCCCGTATGTCCCCAAGCCATCGTCCGGGAATTGCGCGGCAAAGACAAGGACTGAGGGTAGGCCGTCGTCCCAAGTCGTCATTCCGGGGCGCGCCGACAGGCGCGAACCCGGAATCCAGAACTAAATGCTGTGCTCGCATCTGGATTCCGGGCCTTCGCCCGCCGAAGGTTTAGAGTTTTACACTCGCCGCTCGAGGCTTCGGCCCGCAGGCGGGTTCGCTCGCCATTTACGCGCGTCTTCGACGCGCTATGGCTCGTGCCCGGAATGACGAAGACGTTGCTAGTTGATCCGCTCGAAGCTGATGTTGGAGGGGCGGTTGTCCGGGTTCACCAGGTGTCCCTGGATGATGCCGTCCGGCATGATCCTGAACTGGTATGTCCATTTTCTGTCCGGCGACAGGAATTTGAGTTCTTCTTCGGTGATCGTGCCGGTGAAGGTCCAGTAGTTGGCCGGGTTCTGGTTGTAGGTGGTGGGCGGGCCGAAGCAAACAATCCCGGTCGCCTTGCCGGTTGCATCGACATAGGTCACCAGCAGGATCATTTGCCGGCCGCGGCCGCCCCACCGCCGGTCGCTGCCCCAGGCGCCCAGATAGTCGGGCAACTTTTTCGATACATCGGCCGACGGCTCAACGATCCGGATGGTTTGGGGCAGGGGAATATTGAATTCCCCTGCCAGCGCGCGCGCGTCTTCAACGCGCTATGCGCTCGCGCCCCGGAATGACGATCTCGGATTAGCGCGGGAGATACTTCTGAACGGCGCGGTTCTGCAGGTCGATGCGGCGCGCGGCGCCCTCGATGGCGAGACGCTGGCCTTCGCGCGTGTCAATCGAGCCGTATTTCGGCAGGATGCCGTTCTTCAGCGCATCGGCATCGAAGTTGCCGACGACCGGCGTGTTGCCGATCGGCAGGCCGGTATTCGATTGCGACTTGATGTGCTCCTGCAGCGACCAGACGCCGACCGTCTGCAGCGCGGCCATCAGCGCGAGGCCGAGGCACAGGCCGAGGATTGCTTTCATCAGGGTCATGCGCGGCTCCATCCGAAAACCGCGGCACGCTAGTGGTTTCGCCCCTAAATGCCCGGCAAATCGAACGGCATGGTTTGAGCAATGGTCTTAACCGCGCGGAAGGCATCAAGCGGGGCATATATACCGCGCATAAAAAAACCCCGCCGTTTCCGGCGGGACGAAGGAGGGAGGTTCGGGCCTTCGTGTCAGAAGATTGAAACACAAAACCGTTATCGTCTGTGAGGTGCCTCACATTTGCCCGCTTGTCGAATGGATATCTTGCGTTACGCGGACGGCGGGG
>DASSYU010000424.1:0-5207 GCA_035703125.1 Pseudolabrys sp.
GTGATCAGCCAGCGCGGGCTTTCCGGAATCCAGAGCCGCATAAAAAAGATCAGGCAGGCCAGACAGGCACCAATCAGGAATCCGAGCCGCCAGCCAAAATCCGGATCGATAAACCGTGGATCAAGCAGGATCAAAGAGCCCAGCGCGCCGAGTGCCGCTCCGATCCAGAAACTGCCGTTGATGACGAGATCGTTCCAGCCGCGCACGCGTGCGGGAACGAGTTCCTGGATGGTGGAATTGATAGCGGAATATTCGCCGCCGATACCAGCGCCAGTCAGAAATCGAAAAAATGCAAAGCTTGCAATGTTCCAGGAGAATGCTGTAGCCGCGGTTGCCGTCAGATATACTGCAAGCGTCAGAAAAAAGAGCTTCTTGCGGCCGAGTCGATCGGTCAGCCAGCCGAAAAAAATTGCACCAAGCACGGCGCCGGCGAGATAGGCGCTGCTCGCGAGTCCGATGTCGGTATTTGAAAAGCGAAGCGACGGACTCTCTTTCAGAGCACCGGCCAGGCTGCCTGCCAGCGTCACTTCCAAGCCGTCGAAGATCCATGTGATGCCGAGGGCGACGACGACGAGAGTGTGGAAACGGCCCCACGGCAGCCGGTCAAGTCGTGCCGGGATGTCGGTTGTAATCGGGAGATTGTTCTGTGCCATGACGCGCATAATCCATCTGGCGTGCGGAATAGCTCCCGCGGTTGGCTTTGAGTGCTCGTGATGGCCGGATCTACGTAACGCAAAATAAAGCATTAACGATCCGCGGGCGCGTTTTTGGCCCTGTTTTCAGGCAGGCGCGTCATCGTCCGAAGGGATCAAAACATGCGTCAAATAACGGAATCTCAATGGCTTTCCGCTAATTTTTCCCGATGTTTGCAGCGCGGCCTTGAAGCTTGGCGGCACCCGCAGATGACCAAACTCGCCACGATATGGCATTCATCTGATTTTGCCGTGGCCATGGCCTTTGTTGAGCAATTGCATCAGAACGACGAATTGACCGAACAACGGCTTTGCAGATTGCGGAAAGCGGGAAGTTCGACATCGAGCGGGCCTTGGTCCACGATACCGGCGACCAGTTGCTGGTCCTCGCAAAGTCGATCAATCTGTCCTGGAAGACGACGCGTGCAATTCTTGCGGTGCGCAGCCGGGCCGGTGGGAAATTTCCCGAATATTTTGAAAGGTTCAACAGGTTGCGGCCGGAGACAGCGCGAGCCGCCATCCAGTTCTATCGCCTGCGGGAGCGGGCCTCCAAATTGCGGAAATAGCTTCGTGGCTGCTAGGCTGGTGTTTGTGCCGCTCGCTGGCCGGCCGTCGTGCCGGCAATTCTTCCGAAGACCGAGCCCGCCATCAGGCCAGTGCCTCCGGGATAGTTGAAATAAAACAATCCACCCACCAGTTCGCCGGCCGCGTGCAGGCCGGCGATGGCCTGACCGTCGGTATCGATCACGCGCCCGGACGTATCGATCTTCAGTCCGCCGAAGGTAAAGGTAATGCCACAGGTCACGGCATAGGCCTCGAATGGCGGTTCATCGATCGTGTGGGCCCAGTTCGATTTGTTGATGGCCAGGCCTTCGGTCCGCCGCCCGTCCTTGACGTTCGGATTGAAAGCGACGTCGGTACGCACCGCCTTATTGTATGCCTTGATCGTTTCAAGCGCTCGTTTGGCGTCGACATCGTCGAGCCGTTTCACAAGATCCTCGAGCGTATCGGCGCGGACCTTGGTGACCTGCTTGATCCGATATTCGTCGCGCAGCATCGGAATAATTTTCTTGTCGAAGACTTGCCAGGCGAATTGACCCGGCTGCATGAGGATGACGCGCCCATATTTCGCGTAGGTGTAGTTGCGGAAGTCCGCGCCTTCGTCGACGAAACGCTCCCCATTGGCATTGATCATGATGCCCCATGGGTAGGAGTGCTTCTGGAAGTTGTCGCCGACCGCAAGGTCGCCGAACTCTGGCGCATTGCGGTCCCAGCCGACGGCATGGCATCCGGACCAGTTTCCTGTCGGCATCGCACCGATTTCGAGCGCCATGCGGATGCCGTCGCCTGTGTTGAAACGCGTGCCGCGAATCTTCGCCAGTTCCCAGCCGGGGCCAAGGTAGCGCGTGCGCATCTCGCTGTTCGCCTGGAACCCCCCGGCTGCGAGCACCACACACTTTGCCTTGACGTCGACCGTACGGCCATCGTGCTTGACCCGGACGCCTTTGACCCCGTCGTCGCCGGCGATCAGTGACTGTGCCCGCGCATTGTAGGCAACGGTGACGCCGTTCTTTTTGGCGATCGTTGTGTGCGCCTCGATCAGTCCAGGGCCGCCACCCCACGATTCCACCGTGAGGCCACCCCAGAATTTGAACTTGCCGTCGATCTTGTAGGCTTGCCGGCCGTAGATCGGGATGAACCGGATGCCTTTTTTTTGCATCCACAGCATCGTGTCCTTGCTGCGCGTGATGAGGACCTCGCACAGGTCGGGATCGGTCCGGTATTCCGTCACGCGACCCATGTCGTCGAAAAACTTGTCCTGCGTGTAAGTGCCGAAATCGGTACTGGCGACTTCCTCGTCGGTGAGGTCCGGCATCAGCGCACGCAGGTCGTCGACGCCGTCGTAGACACATCGAAACGCGCCGGCCGTAAATCGGCTGTTGCCGCCGGATTCCTCCTCCGGCGCGCGCTCGAGCAAAAGCACGGATACCCCATGCTCGGCGGCGGCGTGGGCTGCGCAGAACGCGGCATTACCAGCGCCGACGATCACGACATCGGTGGAGCGGGGCAGCCTGGTTGGCGCGGGGGCAATCACTGACGGGGGCCTGAAATCCGAGAGCGGCGGAGTTTATGTACCGGCTTCCACATGTCAACGCGCCGGTTCTTAAGGCCGGAAGAAATCCTTCGTGTCATCAAACGGTTCCGGAGACAGTTGAACTTAATGTAGTAATCGAGGTTGATGCTGGGTCGGTTGATGCAGGCGGAAAGGTGATGGCGACGAGTATAACCATCGCGATGATCTGCGTGGCGATTTGGGCCTACCTGATCTTGGCGCGGGGCGCGTACTGGCACGCGAGCGTGCGAGATACCACGCGCATTACCGGCATGTCGCGCCAGTGGCCGGCGGTTGCCGCGGTGATCCCGGCGCGCAATGAGTCCGACTATATCGCGCGCAGCGTGACGTCGTTGCTGCGGCAGGACTATCGCGGGCCACTCAGTATCGTGGTCGTCGACGATGACAGCGACGACGACACCGGCGCTGTTGCAACAGACGCCGCCGCGGGCGATGGGCGGCTGAGCGTCATCAGAACGACGGGACCGGCAGCCGGTTGGACCGGGAAACTGTGGGCGGTCAGCCAGGGCATTGCCGCGGCCGAAGCCTCCCGTCCCGAATACCTGCTGCTTACCGACGCCGACATCGAGCATGCGCCCGACTCGCTCTCCTGGCTGGTGGCGCAGTCGGTGAACGGCCGATTTGTGCTGACGTCGCTGATGGCAAAGCTGCGCTGTGTCAGCCTTGCCGAGAAGATCCATGTCCCGGCCTTTATCTATTTTTTCCAGATGCTGTATCCGTTCGCGTGGGTCGCGCGCGCCGATTCATCGACGGCTGCCGCTGCCGGCGGATGCATGCTTGTCCGCGCCGATGCGCTCGCGAGCGTCGGCGGCATTGCCGGTATCCGTGGCGCGTTAATCGACGATTGCTCGTTGGCCGCCAAGCTGAAAACAGTGGGGCCGATCTGGCTTGGCTTGACCAACCGCGTGCACAGCATCCGGCCGTACCCCGCCTTTGCCGATGTCGCGCGGATGGTCTCACGCTCGGCCTACAGCCAATTGCGGTACTCGCTGCTCGCTTTGAGCGCCACAACTTTGGGCATGGCGATCACCTTTGTCGTGCCACCAATCCTGGGTCTTTTTGCCTCGGGACTTCCGCGATATCTTGGGCTGCTGGCCTGGGCGGCGATGTCATTATCGTTCGTGCCCACGTTGCGGTACTATCGGCTTTCGCCCATATGGAGCCTGGCCCTTCCGGGAATTGCTTTGCTTTACATGTCCTATACTTTGCAGTCCGCATATCAGCATTTTCGGCGTCGAGGCGGCCAGTGGAAGGGGCGCGTCCATGCCGACGCGCCGAGCCAGTAATGAAGACCAGCGGACAACTTCGATCGGGCAAAGGGTCGCGCGACGAGAACTTTCCCGTCGCGTCCTGGCTCATCAAGCCGCAGCACCGCCCGGCAATCCTCGCCTTCTATGAATTTGTGCGCGTCGCCGATGACATTGCCGACCATGCCTCGCTGACAAGCCAAGAAAAGGTCGATCGCCTCAATGGACTTGAGACGAGCCTGCTCGGAAAGTCGGATCATGAGCCGGAAGGCGTGAGGCTGCGCAGTGTTCTCGAAGCGCAAGGGCTCACCCCGCGTCACGCGCAGGATTTGCTCGACGCGTTCAGGCAGGACGCTACCAAGCAGCGATACGCGAACTGGGACGAGTTGATCGACTACTGCTCGCGGTCGGCAATGCCGGTCGGGCGCTTCGTGCTCGACGTGCACGGAGAATCAAAAGCGACCTGGCCGGCCAACGATGCGCTATGCGCGGCCTTGCAGATCATCAACCATCTGCAAGATTGCGGATCCGACTATCAAAGACTCAACCGCATCTACATTCCGCTCGACGCCATGGCGGCAGCGGGTGTGAGCGTCGACATGCTTGCCCGCAATCGGGCGAGCCCCGCGCTGCGCGAATGTCTCAAAGGGCTCGTGGCGCAAACCGCGGCCCTGCTGCGGGAAAGCGAGGGCTTTGCGGCCAGCGTGAAAGACAGGCGCCTCGGTCTTGAGATTGCGGTGATCCAGACGCTCGCCAGACGCCTGTTGCGGATTCTCGCAAGGCGCGATCCCCTGAGCGAACCTGTTCATCTGAGCAAAGCGCAGGCTGCGGGCTATGCGATGCGCGGCGCCGTCGGTGCCGGATTGCACCGGCTGTTACGCGCCGTCGTGCCGGCGCACAGGTATCAGGTGCAATGACGGCACAGGTCCAGCAGCCCGGGGATGCCCGCCCGGCGGCCGCGCGGGCGGGCGGCAGCTCATTCTATCTCGCCATGCGCATTCTCGGCCGCGAGAAACGCGAGGCGATGTTCGAGATCTATTCCTTCTGCCGCGCGGTCGACGATATCGCCGATGGCGATGTGCCGGGTGACAAGCTGGCGTTGCTCGCAGCATGGCGTGAAAATATCGACGCGCT
>DASSYU010000487.1:0-3016 GCA_035703125.1 Pseudolabrys sp.
CCGTCGCATCCGGATTTTCCTCGGTGAGGAAGTGACCGGAGTCAATCGGCTTGCCGGTCGCCCCCGGCGTCCATTTTTTCCAGATCTCGAGCGGTCCGCCGGTCTCGTTGGCAATGCCGACGCCACCCCAGAGCGCGAGCAGGGGGCAGTCAATTGTCCTGCCGGCATTGCGGTCCGCTTCGTCATTGGTGAAATCGGCGTAGCGCCCCGCGCGATAGTCCTCGCAATGCGCGTGGATGCGCAGCGGGTCCGAAAAGGCCGCGCGGTAATGATCCAGCGCGCGCGGGTCGAAGGCCGACAGGTTCTTGGCCTTGGTCCAGCTCGCCATCTTCCATTCGAGATACTCGACCGGTGCCTTCGTGATCAGCATTTCAGGCAACGGCTCCGGCTGCGCGAGGAACGGCCAGTGCCACACCTTCATCGCCATGTTGCGATCCATCCTCTGCCACATGTCGTAGGTTGGCACGATATCGAGCGTCACCATCCGCTCGACCCGCCCCGGATGATCGAGCGCAAGGCGATAGGCGACGCGGCCGCCGCGGTCGTGGCCGGCCAAGCGGAATCGTGCATGACCAAGCTTTTCCATCGCCTCGACCATCACCTTCGCCATCGATCGCTTGTCGTAAGGCGCGTGCTTTTCGTCGGCTCGCGGCACGTCCGACCAGCCGTAACCCGGCAAGTCAGCAATCACCAGGGAGCAGCGCGCGGCAAGCTGTGGCGCCACCCTGTGCCACATCACATTGATCTGCGTGTAGCCGTGCAGGAGCAGGAGCGGCGGTCCGCTGCCGCCGGTGCGCGCGAAGATTTTCCCAACCGACGTGTCGACCCACTGCGAGGCAAAACCGGGAAAGAGATCGGCGAGATCGGGCATGGTTACTCTGCACAAAGACGGAGGAGAACCATCCCAGTCTACTTCTCCCGCTCGATCGCGCGCCAGCCGATGTCTCTTCGGCAGAAGCCATCCGGCCATTTGATGCGGTCGACCGCCGCATAAGCGCGCGTCTGCGCCTCGCGCACGGTCTTACCCCGCGCGCAGATATTAAGGACGCGCCCGCCATTGGAGAGAATCTTTCCGTCCTCGGCTTTCGTGCCGGCGTGGAAGATCTCGACGCCCTCGACTTGGGCGGCCGCTTCCAGGCCTTCGATGACCGAGCCCTTGCTGTAGTTTCCGGGGTAACCTTTCGCCGCCATCACCACGGTGAGCGCCGCGTCCGGATACCAGCGCAGGTCGAAATTTTTTAGTTGCCCGTCGCGCGCGGCCAGCAGCGCCGGCACCAGGTCCGACATCAGGCGCAGCATCAACACCTGGCATTCCGGGTCGCCGAAGCGGACGTTGTATTCAATCAGCTTTGGGCCGTCTTTCGTGATCATCAGCCCGGCAAAGAAAACGCCTTTGTAGCGCGCGCCGGCGCGGGCCAATGCGCGCACGGTGGGATTGATGATCTCATCCATCACGCGCTTGTTCATTGCGTCGGTCATGATCGGCGCCGGCGAGTAGGCGCCCATGCCGCCGGTATTTGGCCCCTTGTCGCCGTCGCCGGCGCGCTTGTGATCCTGCGCGGACGCAAGCTGGACCGCGGTCTCCCCGTCGCACAGCGCGAAGAACGAGGCCTCTTCGCCGACGAGGCACTCCTCGATGACGATTTCCCACGCCGGGCTGCCGAGGCCGCCGCCGAACATCATGTCGATTGCGGCTTCCGCCTCTTGCACGGTTTCCGCAACGACGACGCCCTTGCCAGCGGCGAGCCCGTCCGCCTTAACGACGATCGGCGCACCTGTCTTGCGCACATAGTCCTTCGCGGGGCCTGCGCTCTTGAAACGCTCATAGGCGGCGGTTGGAATGTTGTTGGCCCTGCAGAGGTCCTTGGTGAAGCCTTTCGAACCTTCGAGCCGCGCCGCCCATTTCGTCGGGCCGAACGCCTTGATGCCGGCGGCTTCGAGATCGTCTACGATGCCATTGCAGAGCGGCACCTCCGGTCCGACGACGCCGAGGCCGACTTTCTTCTCCTTGCAAAAAGCGATCACCGCCGCGTGGTCGCCGATATCGAGCGGCACGCACTCGGCCTCCTGCGCGATGCCCGCATTGCCGGGAGCGCAATAGAGCTTGTCGGTGAGCGGGCTGGCCGCCATCTTCCAGGCCAGCGCATGCTCGCGTCCGCCGGAGCCGATAATAAGGATGTTCATGGGACGCGCAGGCGGCCTTTAGAGGATGGTCGCCGTTTGGTGTAGCATGGTGTCTCGCCCTCGCAAGAGATTTGACCCGAATGGCAGAGCCCGCCCTCAATAACGTTGTGGAATGGACCGTGTCCGAGTTGTCTTCGGCGCTCAGGCGCACGGTCGAGGACGCCTATGGCTATGTCCGCGTGCGCGGCGAGGTGTCGGGTTTCAAGGGGGCCTCATCTTCCGGTCATGTCTATTTCCGTCTCAAGGACGACAAGGCCGTGCTGGAGGCCGTGATCTGGAAGGGCACGTTCGGGCGCATGCGCGTCAGGCCCGAAGAGGGCCTCGACGTCATCGTGTCCGGCAAGCTCACGACCTTTCCCGGCTCGTCCAAATACCAGATCGTGGTCGACAGCCTCGAGCCTGCCGGCATCGGCGCGCTGATGAAGCTGCTCGAGGAGCGCAAGAAGAAGCTCGCCGCCGAAGGCCTGTTCGACGAGGCGCGCAAGCAACTGCTGCCGTTCCTGCCCGGGGTCATCGGCGTCGTCACGTCGCCGACCGGTGCGGTGATCCGCGACATTCTCCACCGCCTCGAAGACCGGTTCCCGCGCCGCGTTCTGGTGTGGCCGGTGCGCGTGCAGGGCGAGACGTCGGCAGCCGAGGTCGCCGCGGCGATTCACGGCTTCAACGCTATGTCCGAAGGTGGCCCTATGCCGCGGCCCGACCTGATCATCGTCGCGCGCGGCGGCGGCTCGCTCGAGGATCTCTGGTCGTTCAACGAAGAGATCGTGGTGCGAGCGGCGGCGGCGAGCATGATCCCGCTCATCTCGGCTGTCGGTCACGAGACCGATTTCAC
>DASSYU010000550.1:0-5998 GCA_035703125.1 Pseudolabrys sp.
GGATAGGTCCGCGTCACGCGTTCCAGCCAAAGCGCACCCGGTTCGTCATTGAAGTGCTCCACTGAACCGCCAGGTGCAACGATCTCGTAGGGCGACATCGATGCATCGCCGACGAAGATCGCCTTGTAGTCGTGCGGATAGGTGTGCAGCACGTCCCAAGTGGCCGTCGTCTCCTGGAAACGGCGGCGGTTTTCCTTCCACACACGCTCGTAAAGGCAGTTGTGGAAATAGAAATACTGAAGGTGTTTGAACTCGCTGCGCGCGGCCGAGAACAATTCCTCAGTCGCCTTGATGTGCCAGTCCATCGAGCCGCCAATGTCGAAGAACAAGAGCACCTTCACGGCGTTGTGCCGCTCGGGCCGCATCAGGATGTCGAGGTAGCCTTTGTGCGCGGTGCCCTTGATGGTGCCGTCGAGATCAAGCTCTTTCGGCGCGCCCGTGCGCGCGAATTTTCGCAGGCGACGCAGCGCCAGCTTGATGTTGCGCGTGCCGATCTCGACTTCGTCGTCGAGATCCTTGAACTCGCGCTTGTCCCATACTTTGACCGCACGGAAATTGCGGTTCTCGTTCTGACCGATGCGCACACCTTCTGGATTGTAGCCATAGGCGCCGAAAGGCGACGTACCGGCGGTGCCGATCCATTTCGATCCGCCCTGGTGGCGCTTCTTCTGTTCGGCGAGCCGTTTGCGCAGCGTTTCCAGCAATTTGTCGAGACCGCCCATGGCCTCGATCTGCTTTTTTTCTTCCTCGGTCAGATATTTTTCGGCGAGTTTTTTCAGCCACTCAGCCGGAATGTCGGCTTCGATCACGCCGTCGATCGTTTCCAACCCTTTGAACACGTGACCAAACACGCGATCGAACTTGTCGATATTGCGCTCGTCCTTCACCAGCGCGGCACGCGACAGATAGTAGAAGTCGTCAACGCGGCGCGACGCCAGATCGGCGTCCATGGCTTCGAGCAGCGTCAAATATTCGCGCAGGGTCACCGGCACGCCGGCCGCTTTGAGCTCCCGGAAGAAACTGACGAACATCTGCCCGCTTTCTATGGGCCCTATCGGCATTAACGGGCGAAGGATTGTCCCCTAGTCAAGAAACCGTCAAGGCGGTATCTAGGCACCAACAATAAGAAGCGTCTGGGGGAGGATTCAGATGTCAATGCGCGACCGCGCCCGGTGGGCGTTTGCCATCCTGTGTTCGATGGCACTGCTCAGCGCGCCGGCAATCTGGAACCGCTTTCCCCTGTTGCAATACGACACCGGCGGCTACCTCGCCCGCTGGTACGAGCCCTATCTGGTGCCGAGCCGCGCCGTCGCCTACGGGCTGATCCTCAATGCCGGCGCACCGTTGTCGTTCTGGCCGGTGGTGCTCGGGCAGAGCGCACTCACGGTGTGGGTGGTCGCGCTGATCATGCGTGTGCATGGCCTCGGCGGGCGGCCAGGATTGCTTGCCGGCATTGTTGCCGCGTTGTCGATATTCTCCACCCTGCCCTGGCTTACCTCGATCCTGCTCACGGACATTTTCGCCGGGCTCGCGGTGCTCGCACTTTATCTTCTCCTGCTTCGCGCAAATGAACTCAACGGACGCGAACAAGCCGGTCTTGTCGCCCTGATCGCAGTGTCCGTTGCAACGCACAGCGCGACAATTGCCGTGCTACTGATGTTGCTGGCCGGAGCCGCCCTGCTCTCGCTTGCCGCACCGGGCCGGCTGCCGCGGCGACGTCTTGGCAATGGCGTGCTTGCGGTCGCTCTCGGTGCAGCGCTGGTGTTTACCGCCAACGCGGCCGTCACCAAGCGGCCGACCTGGACGCCGGGCGGGTTTGCGCTTTCATTCGGACGCATGCTGCAGGACGGCATCGTCAAGAAATATCTCGATGAGCACTGCCCGCAGGCGCGTCTTGTGCTCTGCGCCTACAAGGACGAGCTGCCGCGCGATGCCGACGAATGGTTCTGGGGCAGCCCGCTGTTCGACAAGCTCGGACGCTTCGCTGGCCTTGATGCGGAGATGGAGCGGATCGCCCTGGCGAGCCTCGCCGAATATCCACTGCTTCAGATCAAGACTGCCGCTATCGCAACGGCGCGACAACTGATCGGTGTCCGTACCGGCGAGGGCGTGGTGAATTCGATTTGGCACACATATGGCGTTATCGAACGCTACCGCCCGGGTCTCACCCCTGACATGCGGGCGGCGCGCCAGCAGCGCGGCGAGATCGACTTTACGATTGTCAACCACGTGCACTACCCGGTGGCGCTTGCCTGTCTGCTCCTGCTGCCGCTGATCGGCGGCTACCTGCTCAGACGGAGAGATGTGAGCGAGATCGGCGAGCTCGCCACGGCCTGCCTCCTTGCGCTGCTGGCGAATGCCTTCGTTTGCGGCACGCTATCGAACCCGCATGACCGTTACGGCGCGCGCCTGGTCTGGCTTGCGATAACCGCTGCCGCGATCGCCGCCGTACGCCTGTACGAAGAGCGCGGACGGCTGCGCGCCACCGGGCTCATGGCCTCTCCGCCGTAGAGTCGCGTAGCGCCGCCCCGGGATTTGGCCTAGGCTTGGGCTCTTACAGGGTAGTTTCTGGACTACGGCCCAATTGGCCGGTGTGAGTTCTTAGAGACGCGGGCCGTAAGTCCGCGCTCAAGCGTGGGGGAGACACGTCCATGGCTATAAAATCACTCACTGTAAACGGCAAACGCGTGCCCGTTACCTACAACGATCCGCAGATCCCGCTGCTTTATGTGCTGCGCAACGATCTCGGTCTGAATGGCCCGCGCTTCGGCTGCGGCCTCGGTCAATGTGGCGCCTGCACGGTGCATATTGACGGCGCGGCGGTCCGTTCATGCATCACGCCGCTTTCGACGGTCGATGTGAACAAGAAGATTGTCACGCTTGAGGGCCTTGGCTCGCCGGGAAAGCCGCACCGGGTGCAGAGGGCCTTTATCGACGAGCAGGCCGTGCAATGCGGCTACTGCATCAACGGAATGATCATGGAGTCGGCGGCTTTCCTCGCCAAAAACAAGAAGCCGACCGAAGCCGCCATCAAGAAAGCGCTTGCCAACAACCTTTGCCGCTGCGGCACCCATGCCCGCATCGTGCGCGCCGTCAAGCGCGCGTCGGCTTAGGGAGGAGCACATGAACATCCAGATTTCGCGGCGCGATGCCCTGCTCGGCTCCGGCGCCCTCATCGTCAGCTTCGCGCTGGCCGGATCATCGACCGGCGCGCAGGCACAAGGGTCAGCCAAGCCGCTCGCTCTTACTGAAGTCGACTCTTTCCTTGCCATCGACAAGACCGGCAAGGTCACCGTTTATTCCGGCAAGGTCGATCTCGGCACCGGCATCACGACGGCCCTGCGCCAGATCGTGGCGGACGAGCTGGACGTGCCAATGAACCGCATCGAGTTGGTGCAGGGTGACACCTTGCTCACACCCGACCAGGGTAAGACCTGGGCGAGCATCACCATCCAAGTTGCCGGTATGCAGCTGCGTCAGGCCGCCGCCGCTGCGCGCTTGGCGCTGCTTGCGGAAGCTGCCAAGAAGCTCGGCACCGATAACCTCACCGTTGCCGACGGCGTCATCTCGGCCGGTGGCCGCAAAAAGGTCAGCTACGCCGAACTGGTCGGCGACAAGAACTTCTCGATCAAGCTCGATCCAAAGCAACCGGTGAAGGAAAAATTGCCGAAAGACTACAAGGTTGTCGGCAAGTCGACGCCACGGGTCGATATTCCCGACAAGGTCACTGGCCGCTTCATCTACATGCAGGACTTCCAAGTACCCGGCATGCTGCACGGGCGCGTGGTGCGTCCGCCGGCCATCGGCGCCAAGCTCGAAAAGGTGGACGATTCCGCGGCCAGGAGAATCCCGGGCGTTGCCAGAGTCGTGCGCGAGGGCGATTTCCTCGGTGTCGTCGCAACCAGCGAATGGGACGCGATCCGCGGCGCGGATGCGCTCAAAGTCACCTGGTCGAAATCCGAGACGCTGCCCGACCAGGCGAAGCTCTGGGAGCACGTGCGCGCCACCAAGGTGGTGAAGGAAGACACGACCAGCAACGTAGGGAGCGTGGCGGAAGCCTTGACCAAGGAAGGAACGAAGCTCCGTAAGGCGACCTATGACTTCGCCATCCACACGCACGGCTCGATCGGGCCGTCGTGCGCTGTTGCCGAGTTCAAGGACGGCAAGCTGACCTCATGGTCAGCGTCGCAGGCCACGCACGACCTGCGCAAGCAGCTGGCGCTGATGTTCGGCCTCTCGCTGGACAACGTGCGCTGCATATATTTGGAAGGTGCCGGCTGCTACGGCCGCAATGGCCACGAGGATGCTGCCGCCGACGCCGCCTTGCTGGCCAAGGTGGTGGGCAACCCGGTGCGCGTGCAATGGTCGCGGGCGGACGAGCACGGCTGGGACCCGAAAGGCCCGCCGACTCTGGTCGATCTGCAGGCGAGCACGGATAACGAAGGCAACGTGACCGCCTGGGACTCAGTTTTCTATATCCCCCAGGCCGGCCCCGAACTCAACGTCGGGCTGGTGGCGGCTGATCTTGCCGGCATGCCGAACGCGAAAGTTTCGTTCCCGGGCAACATCTTCCAGCTTTCGGCGATCCCGTATAAATTCCCTAACGTAAAAACGGTCTGTCGCCGCCTGGAGACGACGCCGCTGCGCCCGTCCTGGATCAGGACCCCGGGGCGTATGCAGAATACTTACGCCAACGAATGTTTCTTCGACGAGTTGGCGGCGGCGGCGGGCGCCGACCCGCTGGAATTCCGGCTGAAATATCTCGACCCCGCCGACAAGCGCGGAATCGAGGTGCTCAACCGGGTGGCGGCGTTGGCCAAGTGGGAGAAACGCCCCTCGCCAAATAGATCGGCCAGCGGCAACGTCGTAAGGGGACGCGGCGTCAGCTACACGAAGTACGAGCTGGTGCGCACCTATGTTGGCGCGGTCGCCGAGGTCGAAGTTGACCGCACGACTGGCCGTATCACCGTTCCCAGGTTCTACATCACCCACGACTGCGGTCAGATTATCAATCCCGACGGCCTGAAGAACCAGATCGAGGGCAACGTCATCCAGACCGTGAGCCGCACATTAGTGGAGGAAGTGAAGTTTGACCGCTCGCAGGTCACCAGCCTCGACTGGGTGAGCTATCCGATCCTCAAGTTCCCGGAGGTGCCCGACATCGTGATCGAGTTGATCGACCGGCCAACCGAGAAACCCTGGGGTGCGGGCGAACCCGCCGCCGCGATCATTCCTTCCGCGATCTCGAATGCGGTCTTCGACGCAACCGGCGTCCGGCTGCGTTCAATTCCCTACACGCCGGCCAAAGTCCTCGCCGCGATGCAGGCGACCTAACGTTCGCAGCAATAGCGGAGCGCCCACCGGGGCGCTCCGTACTTTTTGGAAGGACCTAAAATGACCATCGCCAGTCGCGTGGGCACTCTTATTACAACTTACAACTGCCATTCTTGCCTTTGGAATTGCCATGCCAGCCAAGGCGGACCTCATCAAAGAGCTCATACCCACCGGCAAGCTGCGCGTGGCAATCGCTGTAGCCCCTGCCCCATCCGCACTCTACGCCGTCAAGGACAGCACGAGCGGCAAGTTCCGCGGCCTCACCGTCGACCTTGGTGCTGCATTGGCGCGGAAGCTGGGGGTGCCGGTCGAATCCCTCCCACACCTTGCGTCCGGCGAGATCCAGAATTCAGCCGCGAGCGGAACATGGGACGTGACCTTCATGCCGGTCGACGAGGAGCGCAAGAAATTCGTCGACTTTGACAATGCCTTTCTAAGTTCGCGAAAGTCGAGGACGCGAATGCACCTGGCGTTCGCATCGGCGGCGTCGCCAATACCGCAACGTTCCGGGCGGCGCAGCGCGCGGCACCGAGAGCGACCTTCGTTACCGTCGCCGGCGTCGACGCGGCGATCGCCGGCATGAACGCCGGCGAGATCGACTGCATCGCGCTCTCGCGCGAGTCGCTTTCCGGTCTCGTTACGAAAATTCCGGGTTCGCGCCTGC
>DASSYU010000556.1:0-7351 GCA_035703125.1 Pseudolabrys sp.
GATGGCCTCGACGCTGAAGCGGAATTTGACGCAAGCGGCAAACCAAAGCCGTTCTCATCCGTCGATGAGCGTGACGTGGAACCTTGTTTCTGATCGCGCGCGAAGAATTCCCGCGCGTTTTTTCAAGATACACAAGCGAAATGCGCGGGCAATGAAATTCAAGCGGACTGCAGCGACAGAGCAAGGGGCTACCAGTGCCGAGACGCTTTCGATTCCAGAACCATTTTGCCCAACGTGTTGATGAGTCGTATGGAATCTCGCCGCGCAAATTGGTTCTTGGTATCGGAGTGTCGCGCGATTTTTTGAAATGCCTCGAACGTCAAAAATGCCTGTCACATATGCGTTTTTGAGGTCCCTGCCTCGCTTTCCTGTTAAGTCTTTATCGTCGCGCAAAAAAATCTGAGCGAATTTTGACGTAACTCCCTGTGCGAAAAACTAACTACCATCGCAACTGTTGCCCCGCCTGTGGCGGTCAAGCGAGCAAAATCGGGACGAGCAAAATTCTCTGACGACACGATGACACTTTGAATAGGTCGACGGGCCGAGTCCTTTCGGAGGCGGCCCGTTCGAACGTTTTTTAGCAGAAATTGAAACGAACTAAAGTGCGTCAGTCGAGAAGCCGACTTATTTGCCAAGCTTGGCGATACGATGCGCGAGCCGCGAGACTTTTCGGCTGGCGTTGTTCTTGTGCACGATACCTCGTTGTGCTGCCCGCATGATGACCGGCTCTGCCGCCTTGAAGGCCGCTAGGGCCGTTTTGCGATCGCCGCTCTGGATAGCTTCCTCGACCCTGCGCACGGAATTTCTCAGCACCGAGCGCCGTGCCTTATTGACTTCGGTTCGGCGCGCGATCACGCGCGTGGCTTTTCGGGCGGACTTGGTATTGGCCATCAATCTCTCATTCGCGGCTGGCGCTTCGAGCGGACCGTCCGCCAAAAGCGACTAGGTTTTACAAGAAGTTGCGACGGCGGTCGAAATCGCCGGGCAAGGCTGAGGCTTATAGTTAGACCGTGCGCGGGCGTCAACGCCTGCAAAGACCCCTCACGCGACACGTTTGGCCCGGACCGCGTCGTGGCCGGCGACCACCGTGGCACAATCAGCCGCCGAGAATGGCGCCAACGGCGGTCTGACGCGTGCCAGACCGGAGTCCGCGTGGATATGAGCGAGTAGCGCCTTTACCCCGGAGACCAACGGCTTCCCGTCGAACAGTTTGCGGATTGTGACAGCGGCTTCCAGTGCGGCAGCGTCGCCCTTGCTCCATGCACGTGCGCACAGATCGGCGTTGAGGTTTGCGGTGGCCGAGATGCAGCCCGCGAAGGGACCCGACCGTGCCTCGATCAGGCAAGCTTCGGTCGAAGGGAAGACCGCAAAGTCCGAGGACACCGCTGCGGCGGATCGTGCGAAGGCCATGTCGCCGGAAGAATCCTTCAAGCCCACGATACGGGTCGGAAACGTTTCCAGCAGTCGCTTGATTAATGTGACATGCCACGGCAGGCCCGACATCGCTGGAAAATGATAAAGGTAGATCGGAATCGGCCTTTGCGCGGTCGCCTTCACGAGCGCATTAATATAGGCGACGAGGCCATCGTCGGGCACGCCCTTGTAATAGAAGGGCGGCAGCACCAGCGCGCCGGCAAATCCGAGGTCGGCAGCATGGCGCGTCAGCGCGACCGCATCCGAAACGGCGGCGGCGCCGGTGCCGACCATGAGCCGGTGCAGCGGCAGGCCGTTGGCCTTGTAAGCGTCCATGACTGCCTTGCGCTCGGCAAGCGAGAACGAGGTCGCTTCGCCCGTGGTCCCGAGGACGTTGAGGCCATCGCAGCCATTGTCGAGCAGGTAGCGCGCGAGCTTGACCGCACGCTTGAGGTCGGGCGCGCCGTCCTCGTCCATCGGGGTCGCAATCGCGGCGATCACACCGGAAAGGGTCTTGATCAACGTCGTCTCCGTCTATCTGTCAGGCTTCTAGCTAGCCACTCACGTTATAGGCGGCAAGCGCCGCCATATTGACTAGCTGGTTATCCTTGGCACCGAGCTGGACGATCTGGACCGGGCGGTCGAGCCCCACCAGCAGCGGTCCGATCACGGTGGCACCGCCGAGTTCCTGCAGCATTTTGGTCGAGATCGAAGCCGAGTGAAATGCCGGCATCACCAATACGTTGGCCGGCCCCGACAGGCGGCAGAACGGGTATGCCGACGCCAGCTCAGGATTGAGCGCCACGTCGGCGGCCATTTCGCCGTCGTATTCGAAATCCACCCGTTTGCCATCGAGAATCTTCACCGCTTCGATCACCCGCGCCGAACGCTCTCCGGGCGGATGTCCAAAGGTTGAGAAGGCGAGCAAGGCCAGGCGCGGCTCATAGCCGAGCCGGCGCGCAACGCCGGCAGCCTCGATGGCGATGTCGGCGATCTCATGTGCCTCCGGCATCTCGGTCACTGCAGTGTCCGCAACGAGCACTGTGCGGCCGCGCGCCACCACCACCGACACGCCGATGACGCGGTGGCCCGGCTTCGGATCGATGACGTGGCGGACGTCTTCGAGCGCCACGGAAAAATTGCGCGTGACCCCGGTGACCATTGCGTCGGCATCGCCGAGCGCGACCATGCAGGCCGCGAAATGATTGCGATCCTGATTCACGAGTCGCTGGCAATCGCGCATAAGATAGCCGCGCCGCTGCAGACGTTCGTAGAGAAAATTCATGTAGACGGTGTTGCGTGTCGACATCCGCGCGTTGACGATCTCGATACCCTCGCCGAGCTCGATGCCGGTCTCGCTCGCAGACTGGCGCACACGATCCTCGCGTCCGACCAGGAGCGCGGTACCCAAGCCTTGGTGCACGAAGCTGGCTGCGGCGCGGATAACCTGCTCTTCCTCGCCTTCGGCAAAGACGACTCGTCTCGGTTGCCGTCGCAAACGGTTGAAAACCTGGACCAGCGTGCCGGCGATCGGATCGCGCCGTGCGCTCAATTGGTGCCGGTAGGCATCCATGTCGACGATCGGCTTGCGCGCAACGCCCGTGTCCATCGCTGCTTTGGCGACGGCAGGCGGTACGTGGGAAATCAACCGTGGATCGAACGGCACGGGGATGATGTAGTCCGGTCCATATTTCGGTCGCGCGCCATAGGCACTGGCGACTTCGTCGGGCACATCTTCTCGGGCAAGCTCGGCGAGAGCGCGCGCCGCGGCGATCTTCATTTCCATGTTGATTGCGGAAGCTCGCACGTCGAGCGCGCCGCGGAAAATATATGGGAAGCCGAGAACGTTGTTGATCTGGTTCGGATAGTCGGAGCGCCCCGTCGCCATGATGGCGTCGTCGCGTACCGCGGCGACTTCCTCGACGGTGATTTCCGGGTCCGGATTAGCCATCGCGAAGACGATTGGCTTTGGCGCCATCTTCTTCACCATGTCCTGCGTCACCGCACCTTTGGCCGAGAGTCCAAAGAAAACGTCGGCGCCCTCCAGCGCCTGCGCCAGCGTGCGTGCCGAAGTCTTGACGGCGTAGCCTGACTTCCACTGGTTCATGCCGTCCTTGCGCCCCTGGTAAATCACGCCCTTGGTGTCGCAGAGGATGAGATTGTCGGGCTTGAAGCCGATCGCCTTGAGCAATTCGAGGCAGGCGATTCCGGCCGCACCAGCGCCGTTGCAGACGAGCTTCGTCGTGGCGATCTCACGCCCTGTCAGATCGAGCGCATTCAGCAGGCCGGCAGCGGCGATAATGGCAGTGCCGTGCTGGTCGTCATGAAAGACCGGTATGTCGAGCAGTTCGCGCAGCTTCTGCTCGATGATGAAGCACTCCGGCGCCTTAATGTCTTCGAGATTGATGCCTCCCCAGCCGGCGCCGAGATAACGGACGCAGTTGATGAATTGCTCGGGATCTTCGGTGGAAACTTCCAGATCGATCGAGTCGATGTCGGCGAACCGCTTGAACAGTACCGCCTTCCCTTCCATCACGGGCTTGGCCGCAAGGGCGCCGCGGTTGCCTAGTCCCAGGATGGCAGTGCCGTTGGTGATGACGGCGACGAAGTTGCCCTTGACGGTGTAGTCGTAAGCGCGGCTGGCGTCCTCGGCGATGGCCAGCACCGGCACCGCGACGCCAGGCGAATAAGCCAGCGACAGGTCGCGCTGGGTCGCCATTGGCTTGGTCGCAATAACTTCGAGCTTGCCCGGGCGGCCAACGCTGTGAAATTGCAGGGCTTCCTGGTCGGTAAAGGTCGGCCGGCTACGGCCGGCAGGGGGCTTGGCCATTGGTACTCCATCAACACAACCGGGACGCCGGCTTAGTCAACGTTAGCGGATGCAACCGCGCGGACTCAAGGGAAGGTGGTACCACCCCGTCCTACGGTTGAATGAAAGAAAGCTGCGGGGTAATCGGTGTCGGTAAGATTGATTCTTTTGTGGCAGCCATGATCCGTTTCCTACTCCGTTTCATCGGCCTGATCTGCCTGGCGGGCGGATTCATCCTGTTGATCTACGACGGCACCAAATCGATCGCCGGCAACAAGCTATTTTTGACCGACGTGCGGACGCTTTGGGAGCTCATCAATCCCGCCAGCCTGGCTAAACTCAAGCCACTGATCGAACCGTATGCAGGTGGTTTCCTATGGGATCAGTTGATGGTCCCGTTCCTGGCCGCGCCGAGCTGGAGCGTGCTTGGCGTCCTCGGCATTCTGTTTATTCTCTTAGGGCGCAAGAAGAAGCCACTGATAGGCTATGTAAGGCCGTAAAATGCCGTCCACTGTGCCGGAGACGTGATTGATCGGGCCATTCCGGCAATAGCCGCCACGACATATATTGCCGTTCAAAGATTGCAGGAGACTTCGTATGTTCGGCTTCAAGAAGGTTACCATGCCCAAGTCCCGCGAAGCGCTGCCCGGCCGCGCACAGGCGATCCGCACCGCGACGGCACATTTCATCAATCATCACGCGCTCAAGGGCCCTTATCCGGAAGGGACCGAAAAGGCGATGTTTGGCCTTGGCTGCTTCTGGGGCGCCGAGCGCAAGTTCTGGGAACTCGGCGACGGCATCTATACGACCGCGGTGGGCTATGCCGGCGGGATGACGCCCAATCCAACATATGAAGAGGTGTGCTCCGGCCGCACGGGGCACAATGAAGTCGTGCTCGTGATCTATAATCCGCAAAAGATCACCTACGAGCAGCTACTCAAGACATTCTGGGAAAATCACGACCCGACGCAGGGCATGCGCCAGGGCAACGATATCGGCACCCAGTATCGTTCAGGCATCTACAACTTTACGCCTGCGCAGAAAAAGGCGGCCGAGGCCTCGAAGGCGATGTACGAGCAGGAGCTGAAAAAGAAGCGCTATGGCGCCGTCACTACCGAGATCGTCGATGCGCCGGAGTTCTATTTTGCCGAGGACTATCACCAGCAGTACCTGGCCAAGAATCCGCTCGGCTATTGCGGATTGGGCGGGACCGGGGTCGCCTGTCCAATCGGGACCGGAGCAAAGCTGACGCAAGGCGCGATGGCTTGATTGCCCTGCGTGGCCATGACCCGTGGCCAGCAGATACACGCGACGGTGCCGCTCGACTATCCGGTGCGGCCCGGTGACACCATCCTCGTCAAGGAACGCTGGTTCTGAAAACGGTTAGTTGAGTAGTCATGGCCGGGCTTGTCCCAGGCCATCTCGCTTAGAAAGGCACAGAATCGCCTTTCGGGATCACCGGGACACGGCGCTGCGCACCGGCCCGGTGATGACGTCAAGACACGTCATTTCTTCATATGCTTTGACAAAAATTCCTGTGTGCGCTTCCAGGCGAGGTCGCCGGCTTCTTTGCGGTAACTCGCACGCTCGTCGCAATAGAAGCCGTGCGGCGCATCGGGGTAGGTGTAGATCTCGGCCTGCGGCTGCTTCTTCTTGATGGATTCGACCACGTCCATCGGGATGCTGTCGTCCTTTTCGCCGAAATGCATCTGCATCGGGCACTTCGGTTTCTCGTCGGCGAACTTGCCGATCATGCCACCGTAGAAGGATACCGCGGCTGAAAATCCCGGAATGCGGCCGGCAGCAAGAAATGCCGCGGTGCCGCCCATGCAGAAGCCGACGACACCAAGCGGCCCTGTGCCTTTGAGATCACCCTGGGCGGCTGCGACATCGGCCATCATATGATCCCAGTTGAGGTTGCCGAGGTAGCTGCGCGCGTGCGCGATCTCATCGGGGGTATACCCGCTTTCGAAATTGCGCACGAAGCGGTCGAACACTGCGGGCGCAACCGCGACGTAACCAAGCGCCGCAAGCCGGTCGCAGACCGCGCGGATGTGATGATTGACTCCGAAAATTTCCTGCACCACCACCATTCCGCCTTTGGGCGTGCCTGCCGGATCGGCGCGGTAGGCGCCGAGCGAGTGCTTGTCGGTCGTGGTCAAAGTGAACTGCTTACCCAACGTTGCCTCCCGTAATTTTTGTCGAACCAAAAACCGTGGCGGTTTTACCGTTATTTGAAGGCCTTCGCCAGCAGCTCATACGAGCGTTTCCGCGCCGCATGATCGAAGATCATCGTGGTCACCATCAGCTCGTCGGCTTTGGTGGCTTCGATCAGCGGCAGCAGCCGCGCCTTCAACGTGTTTGGCGAGCCGACCGAAAGGCGCGTACGGTTCTGCGCGATGCGCGCCCGGTCGACCGGCGTGTACTCATAGCGCACGGCATCTTCGGGTGAAGCCAACGGCTGGTATTCGCCTTTGGCGCGGCGCACGAAATTGAGATCGACGGTTGCGGCAAGCCGCTCGGCCTCTTCGTCGGTGTCTGCGCAGACCACATGCGTTGCCAAAATCGCAAAGGGCTTTTCGTGCGAGCCCGAAGGTTTGAAGGTGTCGCGATAGAGCCGCATCGCTTCGACCGCGTCGAAATTCGCAAAATGATGCGCGAAAGAAAATGCCGCGCCGATGTGCCCGGCCAGCTGCGCGCTGTAGTCCGACGAGCCGAGAAGATAGATCGGCGGCAGCGCCACGTCGGACGGCATTGCGCGCACGTTGTGAAACGGATGGCCGGGCGGAAAGCCGCGCGTTTCAAGCAGCATCAGCTCATTGAAACGCTCGAGAAAGTCGTCTTCCTCGCTGATGCCCTGGCGGCGGCGCAGCGCGTATGACGTCGCGGGGTCGGTACCGGGCGCGCGGCCAAGGCCGAGGTCGATGCGCCCGGGATAGAGAGCCTCAAGGACCTTGAAGCGCTCGGCTACCATCAGCGGCGCGTGATTGGGCAACATCACGCCACCCGAGCCGATGCGCATCCTCTTCGTCACCGCTGCGATCTGGCCGATCATGATGTCGGGCGCGGCGCTCGCGATCGCCGGCAGGTTATGATGCTCGGCCACCCAATACCGGGTGAAGCCGAGCT
>DASSYU010000053.1:0-6738 GCA_035703125.1 Pseudolabrys sp.
GTCCTTGGCAGCGATGAGCTTATCGTTGCCGTCGCCAGGCGAATGAGGGAGACACTGCCCGCGGGGGTGTTTTGCGGGCGGATCGCCGGCGATAAATTCGCGGTTGCGATGACCGCTGCGCACGATGCCGATTCCGAGGCCGTGGTTCGCGCCGCCATCGACGCAATCGCGCGGCCCCACTGGGTCGACACGGTCGTACGGGTGAGCGCGCACGCCGGCTTTGCGCAGGCACCGCGTCACGCCGCGACCCGCGGTGAGCTGACGCGCCGCGCCGACCTTGCGTTGCGTGCCGCAGCGAAACGCGGGCCTGGCGCGATCGTCGCGTTCGATGTCGCCATCGACACCGTTTCCACCGATCAAAAATTCATCCATCGCGAGCTTCCGCGGGCAGTCAGCGCGAGCGATCTCGACTTGCACTATCAGCCCATCGTGTCGTCACAGGGCGGGCGCATGGTCGGAGTCGAGGCACTGCTGCGCTGGAATCACGCAACGCGCGGATCGATACCGCCGGCGACGTTCATTCCGGTCGCTGAGCAGATGGGGTTGATGGGCACGATTGGCGCATTCGTTCTGCGCCGTGCATTGCACGAGGCCAAGCGATGGCCCGAGGATCTTTACATTGCTGTGAATCTGTCGCCGCTGCAGGTGCGCGACGGCTCGATCGTCGAGTTGGTGCGAACGGCGCTGGCCGAAAGCAGCGTGTCGCCCAGCCGGCTGGTGCTGGAAATTACCGAAGGCGTGCTCATCGACAACCCTGACGAGATGGTCAAGCGCATCAAGGATCTGCACGAGCTGGGCGTGCGTGTCGCGCTTGACGATTTCGGTTCCGGCTATTCCAATCTCGGCTATCTGCAGCGGTTTCCGCTCGACAAGATCAAGATCGACCAGAGCTTCGTGGCTGCGCTCGGCCGTTCCTCCAATGGCGGCGTGATCATCCAGGCGATGGTGGCGCTTGGCCGCGCGCTTGGTCTGTCGGTGCTCGTCGAGGGCGTCGAAACCGAGCACCAGCGCGTTCTGCTGCGGCTTGCCGGCTGCGACGAGATGCAGGGCTTCCTCTTTGCCAGGCCTGCGCCGGCGCGCGCAATCGATGCGCTCCTGGAAAAGGCCCGGCAGGACGGCATGCCCAAACCGGCGTCGTGCGAGGCGCTGACAGCGTGACGAACAGCTTATAAAGTCGCCAACGGCGCCAGTTCGGGCGCGCGAGCGGAGGGCGGCGGATGATTCCCAACGCATGGGCGGGTTTTGATTTCGGGCTTGGCCCCGACGTCGACATGCTGCGGAAATCCGTGAGCGGCTTCGCGCAGGATCGTATCGCGCCGCGCGCAGACGCGATCGACCGCGACAATGTTTTTCCCCGAGACCTGTGGCCGGAAATGGGAGCGCTCGGCCTTCACGGCATAACGGTCGAGGAAGAATACGGAGGCGCCGGTCTCGGCTATCTCGAGCATTGCGTGGCGATGGAGGAAATCTCGCGCGCCAGCGCCGCCGTTGGGCTGTCATACGGCGCCCATTCCAATCTTTGCGTTAACCAGCTCCGGCGCAACGGCAGTGAGCAGCAAAAGCGCAAATACCTGCCGAAACTGATTTCGGGCGAGCATGTCGGCGCCCTGGCGATGTCGGAGCCGGGGGCGGGCTCCGACGTCGTGTCGATGCGCACGCGCGCCGACAAGAAAGGCGACCGCTACGTGCTCAATGGCTCCAAGATGTGGATTACCAACGGGCCGGTGGCGGATACGCTGGTGATCTACGCCAAGACCGACCGCACCGCCGGCGCGCGCGGCATCACCGCGTTCATCGTCGAAAAAGGTTTCAAGGGTTTTGCGCCCGCGCAGAAGCTCGACAAGCTCGGCATGCGCGGCTCCGACACCAGCGAACTGGTGTTCACGGACTGCGAGGTACCGGAGGAAAACGTCCTGGGTGCAGTTGGCAACGGCGTCAATGTCCTGATGTCCGGCCTCGACTACGAACGCGTGGTCCTGGCGGCCGGCCCGCTCGGGATCATGCAGGCCTGCCTGGACGTGGTGGTGCCTTATGTGCATGAGCGCCAGCAGTTCGGTCAGGCGATCGGGCGGTTCCAGCTGGTGCAGGCCAAATTGGCCGACATGTATGTCACGATGAACGCCGCCAAGGCCTACGTGTACACGGTCGCGCGGGCTTGCGATGACGGCCGCACGACGCGTGAGGATGCCGCGGGCGCCATACTTTACGCCGCCGAGCGCGCGACCTGGATGGCGCTGGAGGCGATCCAGTGCCTGGGCGGCAATGGATACATCAATGATTTTCCGACCGGCCGTCTGTTGCGGGACGCAAAGCTCTACGAAATCGGTGCGGGAACATCCGAAATCCGCCGCATGCTGATTGGGCGCGAAATCTTCGAGAAGACGCGCTAGCGGCCGGCATTAACTTTTCATCGTCCCGAATCAGCTAGTGCATTGGCCGACACCACCAGTGGAGGGGTCGCGACCATGATGCGGGTCCGGCTGAAGGCCGACGGACGGATCGTCGAAATCCTGCCCGACGGCAGCGAAAGAACGGTCGATCACAATAACCCGGCACAGTTCGTGCGCCAGGTGCGTGCGCGCTGCGGGCTGACGCAGGCTGCTTTCGCTGAAAAGATCGAAGTCCCGATCGAGACAGTGCGCAACTGGGAGCAGGGCAAGCGCCAGCCGCGCGGACCAGCGCGAGCGCTGCTGAAATTGATCGATCAGGCGCCGGACGTCGCCTTTGCCACGCTCGGCGGAAGGCGACGCTAACACCTCATCTATTCGGCGGCAGCGGGCAGACGATGGCGAGGCGGCGTGTAGCTCGCAACGCGCATCAGCAGGAACATTACGAGGAGCGTGCCGACATAGACGATGAGTTGCATCTCGGTTGGCCGTTCCGTGTAGCCGACAAGTGCATGAAGAAGACGGCCGACCATGCTTCCTTCCGACAGGAGCCATGATGTGTCCCACATGGTCTGATCGAGCGCCACGACAAGTCCCGCATTGTTGAGGAAATGCACGGATTGCGCTGCCATGCCGGCGGCGAGCAAGGCGATCAGCCAGCTGGTGACCGAGAAGATGTAGCGGCTGGGAATTGCCAGCAGCCCAAAATAGGTCAGGGCGGTAAATGCGGCGCCGGCCGCGATGCCGAGCACACCACCGGCTAGGAGCGCCGAGCCGGATGTCCCCGAGGCCATAATACCGTAAAGGAACAGGACGACTTCTGATCCTTCGCGCAACACGGCGAGACCAACCACGACGGCCAGGGCGGTCAGCGGCTTGACACCTTCGCTGACTGCAGTGCCCACGCGGCGCATTTCATCGGCGATTTCGCGGCCATGGCGCGCCATCCAGGCGTTGTGCCACATCAGCATCACGACGGCGATGCCAAGCACACCGGCGTTGAACAACTCCTGGCCGGCACCTTGAAACGCGTCGGAAATGACGCCCGCGAACATGGCAACGACAGCCGAGCCGATCATACCGCCGCCAATGCCGATCATGATCCAGCGGCCGCGCCCGGGGACCCCGCGCGTTGCCGCCATGACGATGCCGACAATCAGTCCGGCTTCGAGAACTTCGCGAAAGACGATGACCAGTGCGCCGAGCATGCCTTTATTCCGCGATCAATGTACCCTTTGCCGTGGCTTCATGAAATTCGCCAAAGAATGGATAACGGCCGGGCTTGAGCGGGCCGACGCGCACGACGCCTTTCGACTTGCCGGGAATGACCTTTTCGACCTTCATTTCATGACTCTCGAATTCTTCCGGGGTCGGATCCTCATTGACAATCGTAATCTGCACCCTTTTGTTAGCCGGCACTTTGATCTCTGTCGGGTTGAAGCGATGATTTTTTATCGTCAGTACATAGTCATCGGCTCGCGCCGGCGCAGCGCCGAAAGCGAGAAATCCGGCTAAACCGACAAGAACAACGGTCCTATACATTTGATCCTCACTGTAAATGCCGATCCCACCAAAGCATTAAATACCCACTGTGCAATGATTTTCTTTCAGTCTCGAATTATTCCAATGTAAGAACGGACACGAAAAGCTTGCAGTTCAAAGTATTGCTCGATTCTGTGCGATCAAAAAATCTGCGTGATCTTTCGACGCACATGCTTTGCTGTGGTCCGAACGGTCGAGGGCGACCCCGGTTGGCAGCACTATGGCGGCGGGGCATTCTTCACGCCCTTCCGCCGACTTCTTACCCAAACGCTGTTGCAAGGAGATTGTGATGCAAGTGGTTGAAGCTCATGGCGCCCGCATTCCCACCATTGGACTTGGCACCATGACCTTAAAAGAAGACGTCTGTGTCCAGGCGGTCAAAACGGCATTGCAAATCGGCTATCGCCACCTCGACACCGCGGCGTTCTACGGCAACGAGACGGAAAATGGCGAAGGCCTGCGCCAGTCGGGGATCAAGCGCGAGGAGGTCTTCATTTGCACCAAGGTCAGGCAGGGCGATCTGATGCCCGATGCCTTTGCCAAGGTGCTTGAGCAGAGCCTCGCCAACCTCAAGCTACCTTACGTGGACCTTCTGCTGATCCACTGGAACAACCCCGACATTCCGTTCAAACTTTCGGTCGGCGCGTTGTGCAAGGCGAAGAAGGAAGGCAAGACCAAACATATTGGCGTCGCCAATTTTACGACGACGATGCTGGATGAAGCGTGGGCGGTTACGTCGGAGCCGCTCGTCTGCAATCAGATCGAGATGCATCCCTTCATCAATCAGGACAAGGTGCTTGCCGCCTGCAAGAAGCATGGCATGGCGGTGGTTGCCTATTGCCCGATCGCGCGCGGGAAGGTGCCCGGCGCCGACGCGCTCGAGCGCATCGGCAAGGCCCACGGCAAGAGTGCCGCGCAGGTATCGCTCCGTTATCTGGTGCAAATGGGTGTCTGCTCGATCCCGCGCACCGCAACCCCCGACCATCTGAAGCAGAACCTCGAGGTGTTTGACTTCAAACTTTCGGATGTGGAGATGGCGGAGCTCAAGAAGCTCAACGCGACCAATATGCGCGTGGTCAACCCGCCGCATGCACCGAAGTGGGATACGCCGTGAAGCAGAGCGGCGTCGCATCTTTTGTGGTCTGTCTTCTGGCGGCAATGCCGGCCAAGGCAGAGGACGACAAGCCAGATCCCCGCGACGCCGCAGCAATCCAGCAATGCATCGGTTTCGCCGACGACCGCGAAGGCAAGTAAGAACGCATGCAATCCGTCGAGGCGAAAGGATTCAAGATCCCGATTGTCGGCCTCGGGACCTGGGCCCTGCGCGGCCACGACTGTGCACGGTTGACCGAGCAGGCCATCCGTATCGGCTATCGGCATATCGACACGGCGCAGATGTACGACAATGAGCGCGAGGTGGGGGAAGGCGTGCGCGCGTCTGGCCTGCGATCCGAGGTCATGGTCACGACCAAGGTACAGCCCACGCTGCTGGCGCCGCATGATCTCGAACGTTCCGTGAAAGAAAGCCTGGCACGGCTGCGCTTCGACGTGATCGATCTGCTGCTGATCCATTGGCCAAACCCGCGCGTTCCGCTCGCGGAGACGCTCGGTGCGATGGCGAAGATGAAAAGGGAGGGCTACGCGCGGCAGATCGGCGTATCGAATTTCACGGTCGCGCTGCTCGATGAGGCCAACAGGATTTCGAGCGAGCCGCTGGTCTGCAATCAGGTCGAATGCCATCCATTCCTGAATCAAGACAAGGTCGTTGCCGCATGCCGGAAACACAAGATGGCTGTCGTTGCCTACAGCCCGATCGCGCGCGGCGGCGCCAAAGGCGACAAGGTGCTAGAGAAAATCGGCAAGGCGCACGGAAAGTCGGCGGCGCAGATAAGCCTCCGCTGGCTGGTGCAGCAGGGAATCGTCGTCATTCCGCGCACCAGCAAGGTCGAGCGGCTGGAAGAGAACTTCACGCTGTTTGATTTCCAGTTGAGCGACGCCGAGATGCGCGAGATCGCCGGGCTTTCGCGCCGCCGCGGCCGCATCGTCGACTGGACCTGGTCGCCGAACTGGGACTGAGCCTCAGAAAAACCCGAGCGATTCACAGCCGGTGCCGGCCTGGAAGCTTTGCTTCCAGCGCTTGCCCGGAATATCGATCACATGCACCGAGCCGTCGCCCTGGCAGGCGACGAACAGTTCGCTGCCACGATAGACCATGTCCATCGGCTGGCTGCCGACCTTGACTGCGGTCTGCTCGCGGAATGACGCGTCGATCAGGCTCACGGTGTCGCTGTTGAGGCTGGTGACACCGAGCATCCGCCAGTCGGGGCTGTAGCGGGCGATCTGGGCGGGTTTCGCCACGTCCTTGAGGCGGACGGTCTCTCTGACTTTTTGAGTTTTTGTGTCGATCAGAAACAGCACGGGTTCCTGGTCCGACACGACGGTCACCGTCGCTCCGTCGCCTGAGATCGTGATGCCCGCGAGCGGATGGGGTGTCTTGATTTTCCCGAGCAGCTTGCGGTTGGGGAGGTCGATGACCGAGACCTCGCCGTCTTCCTCGTTTTCGGTATAGAGCCGCTGTCCGTCAGGCGCGATGATGAGGCGATGCGCATTCGTCGATCCGGAATCGATCGCGCCCACGACCTTGTTCGTCGCTCGGTCGATGATTGCGACCACCGCGGTGTTTTCGCAGGTGATGTAGATCAGTCCGTCGGGACCGAGCTTCAGCGTGTGAGGTGCAATATACGGACGCAGGTCGATGTCAGTGGCACGGCTGCGATTCTTGAGATCGATGACGCACAGCGTGTGACCG
>DASSYU010000084.1:0-2426 GCA_035703125.1 Pseudolabrys sp.
CGGCGGGTGAGTTCGCGCGCCTTGCGCGCAGCCTCGCGCGCGGCAGCCGCTTCCACCACTTTGCCGACGATGACCTTGGCTTCGGAGGGATGAATTTCGAACCAATCCTGCAGGGCCTGGTTGATCACGTTCTCGACCACCGGGCGGACCTCCGACGACACCAGCTTGTCCTTCGTCTGCGACGAGAACTTCGGGTCGGGCACCTTGCACGAAAGCACGGCAGTCAGGCCTTCGCGGCAGTCGTCGCCGGTGAGCGCGACCTTTTCCTTCTTCGACGTGCCCAGCGTATCGGCGTATTGCGTGATCTGACGGGTGAGTGCACCGCGGAAGCCGGCAAGATGGGTGCCACCGTCGCGCTGCGGGATGTTGTTGGTGAAGCAGAGCACGCTCTCGTGATACCCGTCGTTCCACCACAGCGCGCATTCAACCGTGATGCCTTCGCGCTCGACCTTGATCATGATCGGGTTCGGAATCAGGGGGGTCTTGTTGCGGTCGATGAATTTCACGAAGGCCTCGACGCCGCCCTCGTATTTCATCTCCTCGCGCTTCTCCACCGCGTGGCGTTGATCGGCGAGCACAATGACGACGCCCGAATTCAGAAAGGCCAGCTCGCGCAACCGGTGTTCCAGCGTTGCAAAGTCGAACTCGACCATTGTGAAAGTCTTCGTGCTCGGCAGAAAAGTCACTTCGGTGCCGCGTTTGTCTTTAGCGTCACGGCTCGCTTTCAGCGGAGCCTTCGCGACGCCGTCGCGGAACTCCATGAAATGCTCTTTGCCGTCGCGCCAGATAGTGAGCTTGAGCCAGGTCGAGAGCGCGTTCACCACGGAAACGCCGACGCCGTGCAGACCACCGGAAACCTTGTAGGCGTTCTGGTCGAATTTTCCGCCCGCGTGAAGCTGAGTCATGATGACTTCGGCCGCCGAGACGCCTTCACCCTTGTGGATGTCGGTCGGGATGCCGCGCCCGTTGTCGCGCACCGTGCACGAGCCGTCGGGGTTGAGCGTTACGACCACCTCCGTGGCAAACCCTGCGAGCGCCTCGTCGATGGCGTTGTCCACCACCTCGTAGACCATGTGGTGGAGGCCGGAACCGTCATCGGTGTCGCCGATATACATGCCCGGCCGCTTGCGGACCGCGTCGAGGCCCTTGAGGACCTTGATCGACTCGGCGCCATAGTCGGACGGGTTCTTGCGGGCCGGTTCAGCCATTGACGGCACCCTTTGCGCGGTCAGAAAAATGAGTCGGAATCGACGATTTGTGTGACACGAAAATAAGGCCCCGTACAGGCCAAAGTCATTGGCCTTAATATGTTGATTTAGAAGCATTTTTTAAAGTGGCGAAGGTACAAAAATCCCCACTTTTTTTGCTGTTTTTTTGGCCCCGATTCACGACTCGAAGACGCTGAAAAAGTGCGTCTCAAAGGCAGTCAAACTGTCGCCTCACGCGCGGGTTTGCTTGCAAGGGGAACGCGTCATGGAATTTAAGCCGGTGACGCGGCCCCGCCCGCTTGAATTTGTTCCGGATGCATCTGTTCAGCCGTCCGCTCGAAGAGCCGCATCGACTGCGCGCGATAGTTCGCGCGCGTGAATCGAACGCCATCGTATAGCGCGCGAACTGCTCGAGGAAACTTAGGTCCTCGGCTCGTCCGCGGCGAGCTCGTGAGCGTTCAGGTTCAGCTGCGGGAGATGTCGGAACGTCGGCTCGTAGCTCGGAATTGGCGCATTGAACGCTGCAAGGCCGGCGGCCAAAATCTCGATGCGATCGAGTTTGGCGCGTGTGTTGTCGAAGGCGCGAAGGAGCTCCTTCTTGATCCGGTCGGTTGTTGCGTCCGTTCCCATTGCAGCCCTTGTCTTGTCCATGGGGTAAAAGCGATCGCCGAGCGATGGTTCCTATTTTCCAATAATTGATCGGATTTCGATTAACAAAACGTGAGTGGGCCGAGCGGGAACCGTCAGGCCCGTTCCACCACGCCGCTTCGAACGAGGAAGACTTGCGCGCGTCCGACGATGTAGCCGAACGCAGCGGGATCGGCACCGGTCATCCAGACCTGCGCGCCAAGCACGGATAGCGCGTCGTAGAGCGCCGCGCGCCGCAACGGATCGAGATGGGCAACCACTTCATCCAGCAGAAGCAGCGGAGCGAAACCTGTCATCTGCTTGACCAATCCCGCGTGCGCCAGCACCAGTCGGATGAGCAGGGCCTTCTGCTCGCCGGTGGAGGCATCGGCGGCCGGAATATTCTTGCCGGCGTGCATGACAACGAGGTCGGACAAATGCGGTCCGTCGAGCGTTCGCCCGGCGGCAGCATCACGCGCTCGATTATCCTTCAGCAGCCCGCGGTACCGATCTTCGACTTCAATTGCGCTGTAGTCAGGCAACAACTGCTCCATCCATCCTTGCAGCGAGATTTGGGCCTGCGGGAATTCC
>DASSYU010000509.1:0-3751 GCA_035703125.1 Pseudolabrys sp.
GCGCCCGGATAGCCTTCCAGCATTTTGCGGAAAAGATTGCGCGAGATGCGAACGACAACTGTCGGCTCTTTTGCAATCGCCGTCGCCTGACAGACTGTGTTGGTCAGAAGCGCCAATTCGCCGATCAGTGTGCCGGGGCCCACTGTAACTTCTTTGCCTTCAGATAGCGTACCGGGCTCCAGCAGAAGCGAGCCTTCCTGAATGACATAGCCGCCATCCGCAAGCTCGCCGGCGTAGAACAGCACAGCGCCGCTTTGCAGGTGTCGGGTTTCCGCGCCGATCGCAAGAATGCGCAAGGCCTGCCTGCCCAACGCGGCCAAGGGCGGCACCTGCTCGAAGAAAGCAATGTCGTCTTCGAGGCCCATACAAATCTCTATTGTTGGCCTTAGATCACGGCACCAGCTTATAGCCACCAGCCTCTGTCACAAGAATAGCCGGCGCTGCGGCGTCTCTTTCGACCTTTTGGCGGAGACGGTAGATATGCGTTTCAAGCGTGTGGGTCGTGACGCCGGAATTGTAGCCCCATACTTCCTGCAGCAGGGTTTCGCGCGAGACCGGTTTCTGCCCGGCGCGATAGAGATAGCGCAAAATTGCTGTTTCCTTTTCAGTCAGGCGCACCTTGCTGCCCTTCGGGCTGAGCAGCAGCTTCGAGCTTGGCCGGAACGTATAGGGACCAATCGCGAAGACGGCATCCTCACTCGCCTCGTGCTGTCGAAGCTGCGCGCGTATACGCGCCAGTAGAACGGCAAAGCGGAACGGTTTTGTGATGTAGTCGTTGGCGCCGGATTCAAGGCCCAAGATGGTGTCGGAATCGGTGTCGTGACCGGTCAGCATAATAATCGGAGCCTTGAAACCGTTTTTACGAAGGATCCGCACAGCTTCGCGGCCGTCAACGTCGGGCAGGCCCACGTCCATGATCACCAGATCGACTTGGCCGTTCTTGGCCGCCTGCACGCCCTTGGTGCCGCTGTCGGCCGAAATTGCATCGAATTCCTCGTGCAACGCCAACTGCTCGACCAGCGCGTCGCGCAGCTCAGCATCGTCGTCGACAATTAGAATTGTTCGTTTATTGGCCATCGCCCCATTGGGCCCCACTAAAAGACACGCGGGCATCTATGGATATTATCGCGAAGTAGAGCATTCGGGGATAAAAGAGCAAGCGTGAACTGGTATCTAGGACGAATCCGACAAAAGCCAAGATGATGTCGACATTGCGAAAACGATCTTTGTCCCGGATCACAGTGCGTCGCAAGCCGGGTGACTCGCGGCGCGGCTGGCTGACAGCGGGAACACTTGCGTTGCCAGTGGCATTGGGCCGTGGCGGTATCAAGGCAAATAAACGTGAAGGCGATGGGGGAACGCCACGCGGTGCATTCAGACTCTCGCGATTGTGGTGGCGCGCAGACAGGCACCCACGTCCGATCACATCCCTACCTGCGCAACGGATAAGCCCCGCCGACGGTTGGTGTGAAGATCCGAGTGATCGCCGATATAACCGGCCAATCAAGGTAGCGCCGCACGCTCAAGGCGATCGGCTGGCGCGCAAAGACAGGCTCTACGATTTCATTGTCGAAATTGACCACAACACGCGCCCGCGTATCGCCGGCCGTGGCAGCGCCGTTTTCATTCATGCGGCGCGCGAAGGTTTCGCGCCGACCGCAGGCTGCGTTGCTCTTGAACTCAACATGCTGCGCCGTTTGCTGACGCGCCTCGGTCCGAGAACAAAAATCGTGGTCGAGTAAAAATTCAGGTAGCCGATTTTGGGCGGGTCCCGAAAATTGCGGTACCAACGCGCACATGCGTGGCCCCGAGTGCAATGGCGGTGGTAAAATCAGCGCTCATGCCCATGGACAGCAGGTCAAGGCGATTGCGGCGCGCGATTTTTCCGGTAAGTGCAAAATGCGGCCCCGGTGCTTCGTCCAGTGGGGGGATGCACATTAAGCCGGAGATCTTCAACCCATATTGGTCGCGGCATGCCGCGAGAAACGCATCCGCATCCTGCGGCAACACGCCGGATTTTTGCGCTTCGGCTCCCGTGTTGATTTCAACAAATAAAATCGGCTGAAGTTTCTGTTTGCCGATTTCTTTTGCCAAGGCCTCGCACAAGCTTGTGCGATCGACGGAATGGATAGCGTCGAACAGGCTGACAGCCTCTTTTGCCTTGTTCGATTGCAGCGGTCCGATCAAGTGTAGTTCAAGACCGCCGTATTTTTCGAGCAGTTGCGGCCATTTTGCTTTGGCCTCCTGCACACGGTTTTCTCCGAACACACGCTGGCCTTCCGCAATGGCCGGCTCGATAGAGTCCGCAGTGAAAGTTTTGGAAACCGCAATCAACGTCACTTCCGAAGGATCACGGTTAGCGTCGCGACAGGCGCGTGCAATTTCCGTTCTGACGTGCTTCAGGCCAGTCATGGCGACAGTGGTCATGCGCCGCCTATATCGCACCAAGGCGCGAACCGCCACCTTAAATGAAGGGACGCGGCACTTGCTGATTGACGCTGCTGCCGGCGATCTTCACGAGCGCTGTGCGGTCGAGCACTTCGAATACGCGATCTTTCCAGCGGACCGCCTGCGTCAAAAAGAGTCGCTTGAGTGTCTTATTCGTGTGCACGAGCGACATTCCAAGCGTGTCGGCTACGTGCTGTTGGGTGAATGGAAACTGGATGCTTGCATCCCTGACCAGGCCCGCTTCCTCAGCGCGCGAGAAGAGGTGCAAGAGCAGGAACGCGGTCCGTTCAAGCGCGGTGCGTCGGCCGAGACTGACGAGATGCTCGTCGATGAGCTGCTCTTCGCGCGCCGCGAGCCAGGTGATATCGAACGCCAAAGACGGCAGGCGACTGTAAAGATCCCAGAGTTTCGACCGCGGAAAAACGCACAAGACCAAAGGCGTGAGTGCTTCAACAGAATGCTGCAGTTCGCGCATCAAGGTGCCTTGCAGGCCGACCATGTCGGCAGGAAGCGCGTAATTCAATATCTGGCGGCGGCCGTCATCGAGCACCTTGTAACGAAAAGCCCACCCTCTAAGGACGGTGTAAAGATGATCGCTGCGCGCACCTTCGCGGAGAAAGCTTATGCCAGGCTCGACACGCAATTCATCAACCTTGAACTTTTTCACGAATTGCAGCTCTTCGGCCGTGAATTCGCGCAAGCCCGAGCGTTTGCGCAATGGACATAGTTCGCAGGGCGTGGATTGGCCGTTCGGCCTTGCGTTTCCAAGTATCATGAACGCTCGCAAACAGGTTTAAAAGAAACGCCCGCGCGCAAAGCTAGTGAAACGGCGTTTCAACTGTCCAACCATGAATTTTCAGGGTCTATGTCTTTTTTAAATGCTGCCCAACTAAATTCGTAGGACAAGGAAAAGTTCCATCTGGAGTGATGCCCCTTGCCTATGTCGGATAGCTTGCTTAGCGGCAAGCGCTGCTTCGTGCTGGACGACGAATTTCTGATCGCCCTCGACATTCAGCAAATCCTGGAACGTGCCGGCGCATCGCACGTGACAAGTGTTGCCTCTGCAGCCGAAGCTGTCGCGTTGCTCGGCCGCGAGCCAAAATTCGACGTTGCAGTGCTGGATGTGAAGTTGGGTGATCCGGAGCGCAACAGCCTCGACGTTGCGGCCTTGCTTCAGACGCAAGGCACGCCCTTTGTATTTCTAACCGGCATGCGCGTTGACGACGTACACGCGAAAATATTTCCGAACGCGCCGGTGATTGAAAAACCCTACGACGCGGCCGGTTTGCTGCGCGCCGTGCAG
>DASSYU010000153.1:0-6378 GCA_035703125.1 Pseudolabrys sp.
ATGAAATACGTCGCGAATCTTCTTGTCGCCATCAACAATGTCGCATCCGCCGAAGCGATGGTGCTTGGCATGAAGGCCGGCCTCGATCCGCGCATGATTGTCGACCTGATCACGGCGGGCGCCGGCAATTCGCGCGTTTTCGAACTGCGCGCGCCGATGATGGCGAAAGGCCGCTACGACGACGTGACGATGAAGATTTCAGTCTGGGACAAGGACATGCAAGTGATCGGCGACTATGCGCGCAGGATTCGGGTGCCGACGCCGATCTTCAATGCGACCAAGGGAATTTATATCAAGGCAATGAAAAGCGGCCTTGGCGGCCGCGACACTGCGGCAGTCTGCGCGGTGCTAGAGAAGATGGCGAAGGTCCGGCGGCGCAAGCGCTAGCCGCGTCCTCGATGCTCTTGCGTCCTTCTTCGTGTTCTGTAGCCTGCCCACCCCATAAAAGAACAATCCGTGGGAAGGCGTAGGTAGATGGCATCGCATCAGCAACGCACCGAGATCCGCGACGGGATGCGAATCGATTGGGACGTGCCTATCACGATGGACGACAGTCTCGTGCTACGCGCCGACGTTTTTCGCCCGGTGAAAGACGGCAAGTATCCCATCATCCTCAGCTACGGACCCTACGCGAAAAGTCTCGCATTCCAGGATGGATATCCGAGCGCTTGGCAGCGGATGGCGGAAAAGCATCCTGACGTGACCGCCGGATCGAGCAATCTCTATCAGAGCTGGGAAGTGGTCGATCCGGAAAAGTGGGTGCCGCATGATTACGTATGCGTGCGTGTCGACTCGCGTGGCGCCGGATGCTCACCGGGCTTCATCGATCATTTCTCCCCACGCGAGACGAAAGATTTCTACGACTGTATCGAGTGGGCAGGCGTGCAGCCGTGGTCGAATGGAAAAGTAGGGCTCAACGGAATTTCCTACTACGGCATCAACCAGTGGCACGTCGCATCGCTGCAACCGCCGCATCTTGCCGCCATGTGCATCTGGGAAGGCGCGGCCGACTGGTATCGCGACATGACACATCACGGCGGCATGCTCTCGACCTTTTGGGAAAACTGGTACGACATGCAGGTCAAGACCGTTCAGTACGGCGCCGGCGAACGCGGTAAGCGCAGCCGCGATCACGGCGAATTGGTATGCGGACCGGAGACGTTGTCGGACGCGGAGCTTGCGAGGAAGCGAGCCGACTTCGGCACCGAGATCGCGTCACATCCGATGGACGACGATTATCACAGGGCGCGATCGGCGAAGTGGGACAAGATCGTCACCCCGTTGTTTTCCGCAGCCAATTGGGGTGGCCAAGGATTGCACCCGCGCGGCAATTTCGAAGGATTCGTGCGCGCCGCCTCCAAGCAGAAATGGCTGGAGGCCCATGGCATCGAACATTGGACGCATTTTTACACCGACTATGGACGTCAACAGCAGCTGCGGTTCTTCGACTATTTCCTGCATGGGAAGAAGGAAGATTGGGCCAAACAGCCCAAGGTGCTGCTGCAGGTGCGCCACATCAACAAGTTCGTTCCGCGCGCCGAGAGCGAGTGGCCTCTCAAGCGCACGCGATGGACAAAGTTCTATCTCGACCCGTCAGCGATGACGCTGACGACCAAAAAGCCGTCGGCCACCGCACAACTGAAATTTGCGGCAATGAGCGACGGCCTGACCTTTCTTACGCCGCCACTCGCCAAAGAAACCGAGATCACAGGACCATCCGCGCTGAAATTGTTCGCTTCTTCCTCGACCTCGGACGCCGATTTCTTCATCGTGCTGCGCGTGTTCACCGGCGATCTCAAGGAAATCGTATTCCAGGGCGCGATCGACCCGCACACACCGATCGGACAAGGTTGGTTGCGTGCGTCACACCGCAAGCTCGACAAGAAGTTGTCGAAGCCGTACCGGCCCTATCACACCCACGAAGAAAAGCAGCCTTTGAAAAAGAACCAGGTCGTAGAACTCGACGTCGAGATCTGGCCGACGTCGATCGTCGTTCCAGCCGGTTACCGTGTCGGAGTGACAATCCGCGGCAAAGACTACGAATACGGGGGGGCGAGCGGCGGCAAGCTGTCAAACTTCAAGAATGAACTGAAGGGTTGCGGACCGTTCCTGCATGACGATCCGCGCGACCGCCCGCCGGCCATTTTTAACGGCACGACCAGCCTGCATTTCGGCCACGGCAAGGCTCCATACCTGCTACTGCCGATCATTCCGCCAAAAAAGCGGGCGGGCAGCCGAAAATAACCTCACGCGTCTGCGGGTGTTGCAAAATCTCATCGTCTCAGGAGGCACGTGCGGCAATTGGGGTATTCATTCGCATCGGACCTAAGGTAAGCTTCGCGGCAACCTTCGAACCAACAGAAGGAAAAAGGGGGGAATGGGTACGCAATTCTGGGTAGTCCAGGCGTTCAATGGCGTGTCCTATGGCGCGTTGTTGTTTCTCGTCGGGGCCGGCTTGTCGCTGATCTTCGGCGTGATGCGCATCGTCAATCTGTCGCACGGCTCCTACTTTTTGCTCGGCGGCTATGTCGCCCTCTCCGTCATAGGAACCACCGGCTCCTGGCTGCTGTCGATACCGATTGCCACGCTCACCATTGCTGTCGTCGGCTTGATTATGGAGCGCCTGTTCCTGCGGCCGGAAGGCCACGCCAAGCTCGTGCGCGACGCCCTTATCGCGCTTGGGATCGCGCTCGTGATCCGGCTGGCGATCGGCCCAATCCTGCCGCAGCTGCTGCCCGGCCAGATCGGCGGCATTATTCAGGTCACGCTGGTCGTGATCGCCTTATCCATTCCGATTTTCCTGCTTTTGCAACGTATATCGGCCGTCGCAATCGAAGCCGACGTATTGCGACAGGTGTTGATGACTGTGGGCTTCGCGTTCCTATTTCAACAGGCCGCGCTCGACATCTGGGGCGGCAACAATTTCGACATCCAGCCGCCGAGCACGCTGACGCAAAGTCTCGTCATCGGCGGCACTTATCTGCCGCTCTACCGGCTGTTCATGATCGTCGGGGCCCTTGTCATCGGGATCGTGCTTTGGCTAGCGATGGAAAAGACGCGGATGGGTGCCGCGGTGCGCGCTACTGTGGACGATGCGCAGATGGCGCGCGGCGTCGGTATCGACACCAACAAGATTTCGATGCTGATCTTCGCGCTGGGCGCCGGCATGGCCGCGCTCGGCGGCGTAATCGGCGGGGCCTTCCTCGGCGTGTATCCAGGCCTCGATTTCGAGATGTTGCCGATCGCATTTGCAGTCGTCATCATCGGGGGCATGGGCTCGCTCGGCGGCGCAGCAATCGGCGCGTTGCTGGTCGGTCTCGCCGATAATTTCGGCAAGGCTCTGTTTCCCGAACTGGCCTATTTCACCCTCTATGCGCCGATGGTGCTGATCCTCGCGATCAAACCGACCGGCCTCTTCGGGCGGGACTGACGGCACATGGGCACACAAAAATTCAAGATCGCAGCCGTCATCGTCAGCCTGCTGGTCTTGCTGATCATCGTCCCCTACTGCAATTCCTTCGTCGTATTGCTGGCGACGCGTGCGCTGGTTTTCGCTATTTTGGCGATGAGCCTCGACATTCTTCTTGGTTTCACCGGCCTCGCTTCGATGGGCCAAGCCGCCTATTTCGGGGTCGGCGCCTATCTCACAGCCATTCTCGCCAATGATTACGGCTTCGGGCTGAAGTGGGATTTCTGGCTGATGATCCCGATCGGCGTGGCCGTCGGAGGCGTGCTTGCGGCATTCTTCGGACTGTTCGCGATTCGTGCGACAGGCACTTACTTTTTGATGATCACACTCGCGCTCGGCCAATGCGTATGGGGCCTTGCCTACCGATGGAATTCGATGACCGGCGGCGACAACGGCATCACGATGAAGGGCGGCCGACCGCAATTCGGCATCGACCTCTCCAACGACATCAATTTCTTCTATCTCACCTTCGGGTTTTTTGCGGCAACGCTGCTTGCGCTTTACATCTTGGTCCGCTCGCCGTTCGGCAAGAGCCTACTGGGCATCCGCGAACGCGAGCTGCGCATGCGCATTCTCGGCTACAATGTGTGGTTGCATAAATACGTCGCGTTCATCATTGCGGGCGCTTTTGGCGGGTTGTCGGGCGTGCTGTGGGCGCATGCCAACGGCATCGTGACGCCGGAAACCGTGGTGTTGACGACGTCGGTCGACGCGCTGTTGATGACGGTTCTAGGCGGCGCCGGGACGCTGGTCGGCGGCGCGATCGGCTCGGCAATCGTGTTCGGGCTTCGTGAATATGTCAGCACACTGGTTCCATGGTGGCAGTACGTGCTGGGCGGGGTTTACGTTCTGACGATCCTTTATCTCCCAACCGGGCTGATGGGGATTCCGGGGCGGGTAAAGCAATGGCGAAACAGTCAGAAGAAACGTGAGACGACGAAAATGGCATCTGCGCCTTCCTGAAATGAACGGAAAGGCATCGACCAACTGGAGGAACGACAAATGACAAGTGCGTCAAGAAAGCTTCAATTGATATTGATGGGCACGGCGGTCGCGGTTGGCCTCGGCCTGTCCGCCCCCGCCGGCGCGGAAGAGCTCCGCATCGGCTATCTCGCTCCGCTCACCGGCGGTCTCGCGCAAACCGGCATCGACATGCGCGACGGCTTCCTGCTCTATCTCGAGCAGAACGGAAACAAGCTTGGCGGCATGGACGTCAAGCTCATCATCGAGGACGAGCAGGGCAAGGGCGACGTCGCCGTCACCAAGGCCAAGAAACTCGTCCTGCAGGACAAGGTGCATATACTCATCGGCGGCGTGCTCGCCTCGACAGGCTATGCCCTGGCGCCGGTCAGCACCGAACTCAAGACAATGTACATTCCGTCGATCCCGGCGGCGGACGACCTCACGCAGCGCCAGCTCAAAAACTTCCCCTATCTGATCCGCACCAGCTGGTCCAGCTCGCAGCCCCATCATCCGCTCGGCCAGTGGGCGTGCGATCAGGGCTACAAAAAGATCGTCACGATCGCGGCGGACTACGCCTTCGGCTACGAGGTCGTCGGCGGCTTCCAGAAGGCATTTGAGGATTGCGGCGGCAAGATCATCCAGAAGATCTGGCCTCCGCTCGGCGCCAAGGACTTCGGGCCATTCATCCCGACGATCAAGGCGGACACCGACGCGGTGGTGTCGCTGATGGTCGGCCCGATGCCGGCGCAATTCATCAAGCAAATGCGCGGCGCCGGCTTCAAGAAGCCGATTCTCGGCGGCGGCACCAGCTATGACGAATTCGTGCTGCCGTTCATGGGCGATGAAGCGATCGGCGACGTCTCCGCACTGCACTACAGCGCGGCGCTCGACACGCCGAAGAACATCGCGTTCGTCAAGGCTTATCGCACCAAATTCAACAAAGTGCCGTCGTACTATTCGGAAAACAATTACACGACCGCGCAGTGGCTGGACGAGGCGCTCAAGAAGGCCGGCGGAAAATGGCCCGGACCGGAAGAGCTGATCAAGCTCATGGTCGGCATCAAGCTCGACGCGGTGCGCGGGCCGGTGTCGTTCGACGACATGCGCAACCCGATCCAGAACATCTACATCAAGAAGGTCGAGAAGAAGAAGATGTTCGGCTACGAAAAAGACGAACTTTGGAACACGGTCATCAAGACCTATCCGAACGTCAGCCAGTTCTGGACCTACGGCAAGGACAAGTTCCTGGCGCAGCCGGTCTACGACAAGAACTTCCCGCCCTGCAAGTTCTGCGAATAACGGCGACAACGCCGGGGCCCGATCAGGCCCCGGCGCTTCCTTTTTTCAAACTCGAGCCCGCGCGTGACTGACAGCAAAACTGACGTCCCGGTCCTTGAACTCAGAAATCTGTCGAAAAATTTCGGCGGATTGAAAGCCACGCGCGACGTATCGTTCCGCGTTATGGCGGGCGACCGCAAGGCGATCATCGGGCCGAATGGCGCCGGCAAGACGACCTTGTTCAACCTGATCACCGGCATCTACCCGGTGTCGTCCGGCGAGGTGCTGCTGTTCGGCGAGGACGTTACCAAGTGGCAGAGCCATCAGCGCACAGCCAAGGGCATGGCGCGCACCTTCCAGATCACCAGCCTGTTTCCGAAACTCACCGTGATGGACAACGTGTTGCTGGCGATCGAGGGCCTTCGCCCTACCAAATTCGTGATGTGGCGATTCCAGTCCTCCTACAAGGACGTCTACGAAAAAGCCCATCAGCTGCTCGGGCAGGCGGGCTTCCTCGACCGCAAGGACACCGAGGTGCGCAACCTGTCGCATGGCGAGCAACGCCAGCTCGAAATCGTGCTCGGCCTCGCCAGCGACCCGAAAATCCTTTTACTTGATGAGCCGGCCGCCGGACTGTCTTCCGGCGAGTCGACCGAGATGGCGCACTT
>DASSYU010000179.1:0-3509 GCA_035703125.1 Pseudolabrys sp.
CTCAAGGTATTGCTCGACGATCCGGAAGGTTTGGCCGCCGGTTTGATCGATCGCTCCGGCGGACAATCGCGCCAGGCGTTGCAGGCGGTGGACGCCACGCTCGCCAGGCGGCCGAAAGTCAGCGGCGGCGGCGCGGGCCAGATCTATCTCGATCCAGCTTTGGCGCGCGTCTTCGACGCCGCGGAGAAAGCCGGCGAAAAGGCTGGCGACAGTTTCGTTACCGTCGAGCGGCTGCTGCTTGCCCTCGCATTGGAGAAGGACAGCGAGGCGGGAAAAATCCTCGCCAAGGCCGGCGTGAGTCCGCAAAGCCTGAACGCCGCGATCAATGCGTTGCGCAAGGGACGTACCGCCGATTCCGCATCGGCCGAGAATGCCTATGACGCGCTGAAAAAATATGCGCGCGATCTCACGCAGGCGGCTCGGGAAGGCAAGCTCGATCCGGTGATTGGCCGCGACGAAGAAATCCGCCGCACGATCCAGGTTCTGTCACGCCGGACCAAGAACAACCCGGTTCTCATCGGCGAACCCGGGGTTGGCAAGACTGCGATCGTCGAGGGACTCGCGCTGCGAATCGTCAACGGCGACGTGCCCGAAAGTCTCCAGGACAAGCAATTGCTTGCGCTTGATCTCGGCGCGATGATCGCCGGTGCAAAATACCGCGGCGAATTCGAGGAACGATTGAAGGCGGTCCTCCAGGAAGTCACGTCGTCCGACGGCGGCATTGTTCTCTTCATCGATGAAATGCACACGCTGGTCGGCGCCGGCAAAGCCGACGGCGCAATGGACGCGTCCAATTTGCTCAAGCCGGCGCTCGCGCGCGGCGAACTGCATTGCATCGGTGCCACCACGCTCGATGAATACAAGAAGCACGTCGAGAAGGACGCGGCGCTCGCCCGGCGTTTCCAGCCGGTCTACGTGTCCGAACCGAGCGTCGAAGACACCATTTCCATCCTGCGCGGGCTGAAGGACAAATACGAGCAGCACCACGGCGTGCGTATCGCCGACTCGGCGATCGTCAGCGCCGCGACGCTCTCGCATCGTTACATCACCGACCGTTTCCTGCCCGACAAGGCGATCGACCTGATCGACGAGGCGGCCGCACGGCTGAAGATGCAGGTCGATTCCAAGCCGGAGGAGCTGGATTCGATCGACCGAGAAATCGTGCGGTTGAAGATCGAGCAGGAGGCGCTGAAGAAAGAGTCCGATCCCGGCTCGAAAGACCGTCTCAAGCGCCTCGAAGCCGAGCTCAAGGACCTTGAGAAGCGCTCGGCCGATTTGACCAGCCGCTGGAAGGCGGAAAAGGACAAGCTTTCCGACGCGCAGAAGCTCAAGACCGAACTCGACCAGCTGCGCGCCGAGCTCGCCAATGCACAGCGCAAGGGTGAGTTCCAGCGTGCGGGCGAGCTGGCCTATGGGCGGATTCCGGAGCTGGAGAAAAAACTCAAGGCGATCGAGACGGCCGAAGCTAAGGGCGCCATGGTCGAGGAAACCGTCACCGCGGATCACGTTGCGCAAGTGGTTTCGCGCTGGACCGGCGTGCCGGTCGACAGGATGCTCGAGGGAGAAAAGGAAAAGCTGCTGCGCATGGAAAACGAGCTTGCCAAGCGCGTCATCGGCCAGCAGGAAGCCGTGCGTGCGGTTTCGACAGCGGTTCGACGTGCACGCGCCGGATTGCAGGATCCGCACCGGCCGATCGGCTCGTTCATGTTCCTCGGGCCCACGGGCGTCGGTAAAACCGAGTTGACCAAGGCGCTCGCCGAATACCTGTTCGACGACGAGAACGCGCTCATTCGCATCGACATGTCGGAGTACATGGAAAAGCACGCGGTTGCTCGTTTGATCGGCGCGCCTCCGGGCTATGTCGGCTACGAGGAGGGCGGGGCGCTCACCGAAGCCGTGCGGCGCAGGCCCTATCAGGTCGTCCTGTTCGACGAAATCGAAAAGGCGCACCCGGATGTGTTCAACGTTCTCTTGCAGGTGCTCGATGACGGGCGGCTGACCGATGGGCAAGGTCATACCGTCGACTTCCGCAACACATTGATCGTAATGACGTCAAACCTCGGCGCGGACTTCCTGGTCAACCAGCCGGAAGGCCAGGACAGCGATGCCGTCAAGGATCAAGTGATGGCGGTGGTGCGTGCGGCATTCCGGCCTGAATTCCTCAACCGGGTGGATGAAATCATCCTATTCCATCGGCTGAAGAAAGCGGAGATGGGCCGCATCGTCGATATTCAGATCTCTCGGCTGCAGAAGCTGCTCGATGATCGCAAGATCACGATTACGCTCGACGCGAGCGCACGCGACTGGCTCGCCGAAAAAGGCTGGGATCCTGCCTACGGAGCGCGTCCGCTCAAGCGCGCGATCCAGAAATCGGTGCAGGATCCGCTCGCGGAGATGATTCTGGCCGGAACGATCAAGGACGGCGAAAAGGTCGTCATCTCCGGTGGCAAGCTGGGGCTAACTTTCAATGGAAAGGTCGCTCAGGCGGCGTAACACGCGCTAGCGTACCGCCGCTCCACTCGAGGCAACGCGAGCCGGCTTGCGGGCCATGATGCCATCGAGCCGCTCGCGCTCTTTTTCGAAGCCCGCGAGCATCGGGCCTTCGAGCACGCGGCCGCGCGGCAGCTTGATGCGCATCGGGTCGACGAAGCGGCCGTTGACTAAAATCTCGTAGTGCAGGTGCGAGCCGGTCGAGAGGCCGGTCGAGCCCACAAAGCCGATCACCTGGCCCTGCCGTACGCGCGTGCCTTCGTCGATGCCGCGGGCGTAGGCTGTCATGTGACCGTACGCGGTTTCGTAGCCATTGGTGTGGCGGATGCGGACGTATTTGCCGTAACCGGATTCCCAGCCGACTTTGTCAACGGTGCCGTTGCCTGAAGCATAGATCGGCGTGCCGCCCGGCGCCGCCCAGTCGACGCCGGTGTGCATCTTGGTGTAGCCGAGGATCGGATGGCGCCGCAGGCCGAAGCCGGAGCGCATGATGCCGGCGAGCACCGGCTTGCGGACCAGGAACTTCTTCGCGCTCTTGCCGGTCTCGTCGTAATAGTCGACCAACCCGTCATCCGGTGACTGGAAGCGGTAGAATTTCTTCATTTCGCCGCCGACGGTAAGCGCGGCGAACAACACGTCGTTGCGGCTGTCGGCGGCCGGCGTTTCTTCTTCGCCGGCGTAGAGCACTTCGAAGGAGTCGCCGGGCTGCACCTTGCGCTGGAAATCGACGTCGTAGGAGTAGATGCGGATCAGGTCTTCAATGATCGGGCGTGGGATCCGGTTGCGCAAAGCGGTCTCGTAGACGCTTTGGTAGAGGCGAACGCCGGACGTGTCGTTCTCGTCGCTGCCATCTTCGGAATTTTCGGCGACCTCGGTGTCGATGTTTCTCACGTCGACCGAAACATATTTGCCGGTATCCGCGAGCGCGACGACAGCATCGATCGCCGTTTCACTGGCGACGATCACGCGGATCGGCTGCAGCCGCTGACCGCCCAAAACGGGCGCCATCAGGACGCGCA
>DASSYU010000318.1:0-2850 GCA_035703125.1 Pseudolabrys sp.
CGGATCGATACTATGGGTGATCGGCTATGACACGATCTACGCGCACCAGGACCGTGACGACGACCTGCTGATCGGCATCAAATCAACCGCATTGCTGTTCGGCGAACGCACGCCGACGATGCTCGCGACTTTCTATGCGGGCGCAATCGTCTTGATCGCGGCGGCCGGCTTCATGGCCGGCGGTGGAATAATTTTTACGATCGGGATCATCGGTTTTGCCGCGCATCTCGCCTGGCAGGTGAGCCGGCTCGATATCGACGACCCCGCACATTGCCTCACGCTCTTCAAATCCAATCGCGACGCCGGACTCATTCTGTTCGCCGCGATGCTGGTCGATGCGGTGGTCTGAAGCTCAGCGTGTTGTGAACCTGTCGACTGCCGTTTTGGCCGATCGCGGTCGGCGAGAGGATTGCGCCCTCGCTTCCTCGGGAAGAATTGAACCGGTGACATCCTCGAGATCGAGGATATAGCCGTCTTCGCCAGGTACGGCCGTTCGTGCACGGCTCGCCTTGACCGGCACCGAGCCCGTATAGGCCGGCCCGCGATGTTTCGCATAGAGGGCTCGCGCTTTCGCCGCCGCCATTTCGCCGGTCATCGCTTCGGGCCGGCACGGACGGTCGTCGCTTGCCCGGCGCATCAAGTCGACATGGATGTGATTGTAGTGCGCGGCATTGTAGCCGGGCGCGAGCACCGTATTGAAATTGTTGCAGGCCGCGAGATGCACATCGCGCAGGAACCCCTGTTCCTCCGGCGTGCCATGCCAACCTTCCTGCACGGTAACCCGCCGCCCGTCCGCAAACGAGAAGGCCGCGATGTCGATTGCATTGCCGAACGCATGTTCGGAAATGCCGGAACCGCCCGAGCCGACCATGCCGCGGCACGAATAAGAAGAGATCTGCCTGATCTCGACGACTTGCGAGCCGAACCAGCGCATCGCCGCTGGCTGCACACCGTCGCTCATCCAGCGATCGAGCGCCGAAACAAGGGGACATGCGAGCGTAGCCGCCGGCGTCAAGGTCGCAGGTGAAGCGGCGACCATTTGCGGCGCTCGCGCCGGACCGAGCGCCGGCGCGCTACGCTGCGTTGGCTGGTAAACCGGCGCGGCACGTTGCGGCGGCTGATGGACTGGCGCTGGTTGGGCACGCTGCGGCGGATAAGCACGATTGGGCAGAACCGCATCGTCGGGGATATCGTCGGGTAACGGCGCGGCACTCGGCGTAACACCGGGCGCGATGCCGGTCGAGTTCAATTCAATCGGACGTCCCGCCGAGCCCATCGGCGCGGCGCGCACGGCCGGCGGCGGGCCCGGAACCCAGCGCATGTTAGGCGGCGGCGATTGCGGCGGCATCGGCTGGCTATCGACGCGGCCGACCGGCGCCGGCGGCGTGTAGCGCGGCTCGTTGACCGGCCAGTTCGGCATCTGTGCGGCATTCGGAATCGATCCAGGCGGCCGCAGATCATCACCGTAGCCCATGGCCGCAGTACTTTCACCGAGCACAGCGACCTTGAGCGGAAAATCGGCGCCGCACATGCCGGGACCTTCGATCGGCTCCATACGCACCACACCGGCGCCGAGCTTCACGACGCCGGACTTCATGCACTCGACTTCTGCCTGATGCCGCCAAGGCGCGCGCTCACCCGTGAAGATGCCGCGCCCGCAACCAGCGAGCGCCAGCAGCACGCCTGCACCAACGAGGTAGGACGCAACGCCACCCTTCATGCCCACAAAAATGCGAGCAGTTTCTTTAACGGGGTTTCAACGCTGGCCGGCGACGATTTCGTTAAGGATAAGGATTCCTTGCCGCCGGCAACCCGCCGCGATGGGCCTTACCTCGGTAGATCACCGCCGGGGTGCGGATATTGCCTTCGCGGTCAATTCCCCAATGGTCGGTCCGCAGGCACGTCTTCGTGGTGAGCGCCGTCGTCACTTTCACCAATATCGACCTGCGCGTCGGACTTCGCGGCCCGTTGGCTCAAGGCATTCATCACGGGCCGGTGGCCACCGTCTTGCATTTTTTGCGGTCCCGCATATTCGGCGCGCACAACCGAAGTCATCGTGCGTTCGATTGACGGCTATATTTCTTTCGCGGCGAAACCAGCGGAACCATTGCCGCGCAGGATCGATGGTATTTGCCGTAAATTCGCCATGAAAAATTCGGCGGCGCGCATGTTTTACACCGTCAGAATTTTCGGCCCTTCGCTTTTTTTCAGGCGCACGATCAACCGGTTGTTCATCGCGCAGGTGCGGTAAGCGATTTTACCTGCAAAAAGAACCGGCCCGATGGCGTGTACCTTCGGCGCGCGCTCATTCCATGCTAGCCTTCTGGCGTCAACAAGGGAGGCACTGCCGTGGACCTTGCCTTGAAGCTCAATGTGCTGGCCGTCTGCGCCGTATTTGCTTTCGTAGGCGCGATCCTGCTGGGAGCATTCTGAGTTCAGGAGGCCGACGACGACGCCAAACACCAATAACGGACTAGATCCGGGGACAGTTACAGCACCGGAGAGCGCGCTCTCCGGTGCTTTGATTTTGGTTTTTGTCGTCATGGCCGGGCTTGTCCCGGCCATCCACGTCTTGCTCTTGGTGAGTTGCGCGGACGTGGATGCCCGCGACAAGCGCGGGCATGACATTCAGGCCGCGACGATGCTCGGCGAGGCGTGCACATCATAATTAAGTATCGGTGCGAGCCAGCGCTCGCACTCAGCGACGGTCCAACCTTTGCGACGTGCGTAATCCTCCACCTGGTCGCGCTCGATCTTGCCGACGCCGAAATAGGCGCTCTGCGGATGGCTGAAATAAAGCCCGCACACGGCCGCGCCCGGCCACATGGCGAAACTTTCGGTCAGCTTGAC
>DASSYU010000322.1:0-9858 GCA_035703125.1 Pseudolabrys sp.
GCGAGAACCTGAAGCGCCACGCAGGAATTACCGACACGGTGTCATTCGTCGGTCTCGGTCAGAAGTTTCAGATCTGGGAGCCCGGGCGTTTCCAGAAAGAGCTCGCGGAGGCCACCCAAAAGGTGCGCGCGCTCAAAGGGCGGCTGAGTTCCCAGGTGGCGGCGCGCAACGCGCCTGGAGCACGGGAATGATGGCGGGCGGCGGCGGCTCGGCTGTCGCTGGCGGACCGGCCCTTCACATTCCCGTGCTCGGCCGCCAGGCTGTCGGCTTCCTCAATGTCCGCAACGGCGGCGTCTATATCGACGGCACCTTCGGCGCCGGCGGCTATACGCGCGCTATTCTTGCGGCCGCCAACTGCAAGGTCATCGGCATCGACCGCGATCAGACCGCGATCGCGCTGGGCGCGGATCTGGTCGAGCAGGCGGGCGGCCGGCTGACCCTGATCGAAGGCCGGTTTTCCAATCTCGATGCCCTCGCGCACGATACCGGGCACGAGACGGTCGATGGCATCGTGCTCGATCTTGGCGTCTCCTCGATGCAACTTGATAGCGGCGAGCGCGGCTTCTCGTTCCGCCATGATGGGCCGCTCGACATGCGCATGAGCGGCGAAGGCGCGAGCGCGGCCGATGTGGTCAACGCGGCAAGCGAGCGGGATCTCGCCGGTATCATTTTCACCTTGGGCGAAGAGCGACATTCGCGCGCGATCGCTCGCGCCATCGTGAATGCGCGCATCATTGCGCCAGTTGCGACGACGCATGAGCTTGCCCAGATCGTGGCAACCATCGTTCGCCCGCGTGCCGGCGATATCCATCCGGCGACGCGCACGTTCCAGGCCCTGCGTATTTTTTTGAACGATGAGCTCGGCGAGCTGGCCGCTGCACTGCAGGCGGCCGAGCGGATTCTCAAGCCCGGCGGGCGGCTGGTTGTGGTGTCATTTCATTCGCTCGAGGACCGGATCGTCAAGACCTTCCTTGCGGACCGCGGCGATACCCGCGGCGGCTCCCGCCATGCGCCGGAAGTGAGGCGCCACGCGCCGACCTTCCAGGTTCTCACCAAACGTCCGCTGATGCCGGAAGAAGACGAAGTTGCCCGTAACCCGCGTGCGCGGTCGGCAAAGCTGCGCGCTGCGGAGCGGACCGATACTGCGGCGCGGCGCGGCGTGCCGGCGGGTCTGCTGCCGCATTTGCCCGCGTTGTCCTCCGTGCTGAAGGGAAGATAGACGATGCGTCTCCTCAACATTCTCGTCATCGGCGCCCTGATCGTGGCGGCGTCCTATGTCTACAAGATCAAGTTCGACTCGACTCTGCAGGCTGAACGCGTTGCCAAGGTGCGCAGCGAGTTACGCAACGAGCGCAATGCCATTGCCGTCTTGCGCGCGGAATGGGCGAAACTCGATGCGCCCAGTCGCATCCAGGGTCTCGCGGACCGGCATCTGACACTGCGACGGATCGAGCCGACGCAGTTCCACTCCCTCGACCGGCTGCCCGAACGTCCGGCCCCGTCCGCGCCGAATGCCGACCCAATTGGGGCCATGCTCGCGCCTTCTGAAATGACCGGCAGTGTTCCGCCGCCGGTCCGCGGCCGGTGACCCGATGCACGCAAAAGCAAAAACCCCGGAAAGCGGATGGCAGCGCGCGCTGCGTTCGGTGCTCTACGGCCGTGACGTCGATCGCAATGTAAAGTCAAAGGCGCGGCTCGGACTGGCGATTGTGGCTTTCATTGGTATTTTTTCCGTCATCACGTTTCGCCTGGTGATGTTTGCGACGGTCAGCGAGGGCCATGGTGGCCGCCGCAGCGTCTCGCAGGATGCGGTTGCGACAGCGCGCCCCGACATTCTCGACCGCAACGGTCAGATCATCGCCACCGACATAAAGACACCGTCGCTGTTCGCCGAGCCGCGCAAGATCATTGACGTCGACGAGGCGGTTGAATTGCTGACCGCCGTCCTGCCGGATCTCGACGTCAATGAGGTGCGCGATCGCCTGTCGTCGAAACGCGGCTTCGTCTGGCTCAAGCGCGAAATCACGCCCAGCCAGCAGCGCGACATTCATCGGCTCGGGATCCCGGGTGTCGGCTTCCTGGCCGAGAACAAGCGTGTCTATCCCAACGGGCCGATCGTGTCGCACGAGATCGGCTACGTGAACATCGATAACCAGGGCATTGCCGGTATCGAGAAGTGGCTTGACGGGCAGGGACTCGCCGCGTTGCACATGGCGGGGCTTGCAACCGATCAGCTGCAGCGCCCGGTCAGTTTGGCGGTCGATCTGCGGGTGCAATATGCGTTGCGCCAGGAGCTTGCGGCGGCGCGCCAGAAATACAAGGCGAAGGCTTCGGCCGGTGTCATCGCCGACGTGAACACCGGCGAGATCATAGCGATGGTGTCGGAGCCGGACTTCGACCCCAACAATCCGCGCATCGCCAACGATCCCGATCATCTCAACCGGCTGACCACCGGCGTCTACGAGATGGGCTCGACCTTCAAGGCGCTCACGATGGCCATGGCGCTCGACAGTGGCCGTATATCGCTTTCGTCGTCGTTCGATGCACGCATGCCGTTGCGTTACGGCAAGTTCGAGATCCACGACTTCCACGCGCAGAGGCGTGTTCTGACTGTGCCGGAAATTTTCACATTTTCGTCGAACATCGGCACCGCGCGCATGGCGCTTTCGCTCGGCGTTGAGTACCACAAGGCATTCCTGAAGAAACTTGGCCAACTCGACCGCTTGCGCACGGAGTTGCCTGAGAGCGCCGAGCCGCTGGTCCCCAAGCGCTGGGGCGAGCTCAATACGGTCACGATTGCCTTTGGCCACGGCCTTTCCGTTGCGCCGCTTCAGGCGGTCATGGGTATTTCCGCCCTGGTCAACGGCGGCAAGATGATCCCGCCGACCTTTCTCAAGCGCGACCAGGCCGAGGCCGACCGCCTCGCCAAACGCGTGATAAAGCCTGAAACCGCCGAGAAAATGCGCTATCTGATGCGGCTGAACGTGGAAAAAGGCACCGCGACCCGCGCCAATGTTTTGGGTTACTATGTCGGCGGCAAGACCGGCACGTCGGAGAAAGTGGTCGGCGGGCGGTATTCGAAGACCAAAGTCTTGACCAGTTTCACCGCCATCCTGCCGGCCGACAAGCCTCGCTATCTGCTGCTCATCATGCTCGACGAACCGCAAGGACTGCCCGAAACCCATGGCTTCAGCACATCAGGCTGGAACGTCGTGCCCGTAGGCGGCAAGGTCATCGAGCGCGTCGCGCCGCTCCTCGGCATGCTGCCGCGCTTCGATCTGCCGAAGGCCGATCAGCTGTTGTTGGTGAGCGCGAAGGAGACGCGGTGAAGCTGCGCGATCTTCTGCCGGAGGTGGCGGTCGATGCGCGGCAGGCTGCGATCGACATCGCGGGACTTTCTGCCGACAGCCGCAAGATCAAATCCGGGTTTCTCTTTATCGCGATTGCAGGCGCCAAGGCCGACGGAGCGCATTTCGCGAAACAGGCCGGCGTCGCCGGCGCTGCGGCGGTCGTTGCCGAGCAGCGCCCGGATGGTTTGCCGCCCGCGGTCGGTTTCATTCAGGTCGACAATGCACGCCGCGCACTCGCGCTCGCTGCTGCAAAATTCTATCTGCGGCAGCCGCAGACGATTGCCGCCGTCACCGGTACCAGCGGCAAGACGTCGGTCGCTGCGTTCACGCGCCAGATCTGGAGCAGATTGGGGTTTCAGGCGGCAAGCATCGGTACAGTCGGCGTCGTCGCGCCGAAAGGCGAGCGTTACGGCTCACTGACGACGCCCGACCCGGTTGAGCTGCACCACACGCTTGACCAGCTGGCCAGCGAGGGGGTCACGCATCTTGCGCTCGAGGCGTCCTCGCACGGCCTCGACCAGCATCGGCTCGACGGCGTGCGCATCGCGGCGGGCGGTTTCACGAATCTTTCGCGCGACCATCTCGATTATCACCCGACCATTGAAGCCTATCTCGCCGCCAAGCTCCGCCTGTTCGAGGATCTGATCGTGGACGGCGGCACCGCGGTTGTCGGAGTTGACGATTGTTATGCCGGGCAGGTTGTCGATGCGGCACGCAAGCGCCGGCTGAAGGTCATGACGGTCGGCGAGCAGGGCGAGAACATCAAGCTGGCCGGCGGCGCCATCGAGGGCTTTGCGCAGGTCATCGACTTCGCCCACGGCGGCCGCAGATATAAAGTGAAGCTGCCGCTGGTCGGTGCCTTCCAGGTGCAGAACGCCGCCCTTGCGGCGGGTCTCGCCATCGCAACCGGTGCCGAGCCGGCACGCACTTTCGAAGCGCTGGAGCACCTCACCGGCGCCAAAGGGCGGCTGGAGCTCGTCGGCAATCGCAACGGAGCACCGATCTTCATCGACTATGCGCACAAGCCGGACGCGCTCAAGAAAGCGCTGGCTAGCCTGCGTCCTTATGCCAAGGGAAAGCTGACCGTGGTGTTCGGCGCCGGCGGCGACCGCGACATCGGCAAGCGGCCGATCATGGGCCGCGTCGCTGTCGAAGGGGCGGACAAGGTCATCGTCACCGACGACAATCCGCGCAGCGAGAATCCCGCGGCGATCCGCGCCGCCATTCTCGCCGATGCACCGGGCGCGGCCGAGATCGGCGACCGCGCCGAAGCGATCCGCAAGACAATCGCAGATCTCAAGGCGGGCGATGTTCTGCTGATCGCCGGCAAGGGTCATGAGACGGGCCAGATCGTGGGTGACCGCATTCTGCCATTCTCGGACCATGAGGCGGTTGCGGCTGCGTTGCAGGGCAGGGTCGCATGAGCACGCTTTGGTCAACCGACTTGATGTCGGACACGATGCAAGCCGAGCGCGCTGGAAATTTGCCCGCCGGGATTTCCGGCATCTCCATCGACAGCCGCACGCTGAGCAAGGGCGACGCATTCTTCGCGATCCAGGGCGACAATCGAGACGGTCACGATTTCGTCGATGCCGCGCTGAAAGCCGGCGCTGGTCTGGCCGTGGTGGCGAAGGATCAGCGCCGGCGGTTTGGCGACGCGCCGCTGCTGGTCGTTCACGATGCGCTTGAAGGTTTGCGGGCGCTGGCGCGCGCCGCGCGCGAGCGCCTGCACGGCAAGGTCATCGCGGTCACCGGTTCGGTCGGCAAGACCACGACCAAGGAGGCGCTGCGGCTCGCGCTGTCGGCGAACGACGAAACGCACGCATCTGTTGCCTCGTACAACAATCATTGGGGCGTTCCACTCTCGCTCGCGCGCTGTCCGCCGTCGGCAAAATACGCAGTGTTCGAGATCGGCATGAATCATGCTGGCGAAATAACGCCGCTAACCAAGCTCGCCCGGCCGCACATTGCCGTCATCACCGCGATCGAGCCGGTGCATCTGGAGTATTTCGGTACGCTCGAGAAGATTGCCGATGCCAAGGCTGAGATTTTCGCCGGCGTCGAGGCAGGCGGCGCGGCCGTGCTCAACCGCGACAATGCGCAGTTTGCGCAGCTTGCGTCCGCGGCCCGCGCGGCTGGCATCAAGCGCGTCGTATCGTTCGGCGAACATGGCGACGCGGATGCGCGGCTGCTGCGCATTTCACTGCAGGCTGACTCATCGACCGTGGAAGCCAGCATCCTGCGGCAGCCGGTGACCTACAAGGTCGGGATGCCGGGCCGCCATATTGCACTCAACTCGCTTGCCGTCCTGGCGGCAGCGTCGCTCGCCGGAGCCGACCTCGCGCTCGCCGCGCTTGCACTGGGCAATCTCAGGCCGCCGAGTGGCCGCGGCACGCGCAGCACGCTGACGGTTCCGGGAGGAACCGCTCTGCTCATCGACGAAAGCTATAACGCCAATCCTGCATCCATGCGGGCGGCGATCGCGCTGCTGGCTGAAGCCCCGATCGGGCAGCAAGGCCGCCGCATTGCCATTCTCGGCGACATGCTGGAGCTCGGCCCGCAAGGCGGCGAATTGCACCGTTCACTCGCAAAAGTGATCGCGGAAACGGGCATCGACCTCGTTTTTTGCTCGGGACCGCTTATGCACCATTTATGGGAGGCTCTTCCCTCACGTGCCCGGGGCGGCTATGCCGAGACTGCGGCAGCGCTGGAGTCGGCTGTGCTCGGGGCCATCGGTGCCGGCGACGCCGTGATGGTGAAGGGGTCCCTCGGTTCGAAAATGGGTCCGATCGTCAAGGCATTGGAGAAGCAATTCCCCAACCAGACCGCGCTCGAGAGGGCGCCAGGCTGAAAGTCAGGGTTTGACCCGATGTTCTATTGGCTGACCGAGCTGTCCGACAAAGTCTCGTTCTTCAATGTCTTTCGCTACATCACCTTCCGCACCGGGGGCGCCATCGTTACTGCGCTCATTTTTGTTTTCCTGTTCGGCGGACCGATCATCGACCTGCTGCGTCTCAAGCAAGGCAAGGGACAGCCGATCCGCAGCGACGGTCCACCGTCGCACCTCGTCACCAAAAAGGGCACGCCGACGATGGGCGGGCTGATGATCCTGTCCGGCCTGCTGGTGTCGACATTGCTCTGGGCCAATCCGAAGAGCCCCTATGTGTGGGTCGTGCTCGGGGTGACGCTTTCGTTCGGGATCATCGGCTTTTACGACGACTATCTCAAAATCACGAAGCAGACCAACGCAGGGATTTCCGCCCGGACCCGGTTGATCATCGAGGCTGTGATCGCGGTGCTTGCATGCACGGCGTTCGCGCAACTCGGCCGTGGAGCGATTTCGACATCGCTGGTGTTCCCGTTCTTCAAGGACCTGATGGTCAATCTCGGCGTGGCATTCGTGTTGCTCGGCGCTTTCGTGATCGTTGCCGCCGGCAACGCCGTCAATCTCACCGACGGTCTGGATGGCCTGGCGATCGTGCCGGTCATGATCGCGGCAGCGACATTCGGACTGATCTCTTATCTCGCCGGCAATGCCGTGTTCGCGGAGTATCTGCAGATTCATTATGTGGCCGGCACCGGCGAGCTGGCGGTGCTTTGCGGGGCGGTGATCGGCGCCAGTCTCGGTTTTCTCTGGTTTAACGCGCCGCCGGCGTCGATCTTCATGGGCGACACCGGATCGCTCGCGCTCGGCGGATTGCTCGGCGCGGTGGCCGTCGCCATCAAACACGAAATCGTGCTGGCGATCGTCGGCGGACTGTTCGTGCTCGAAGCCGTGTCGGTCATCGTCCAGGTGGTGTCGTTCAAGTTGACGGGAAAGCGCGTATTCAAGATGGCCCCGATCCACCACCACTACGAGCAGCTTGGCTGGACCGAGCCGCAGATCGTCATCCGCTTCTGGATCGTCGCGGTCGTGCTGGCCCTGGCAGGGCTTGCGACATTGAAGTTGCGATGACATTCATGGCGTGCACTAGCGCCATGAATGTCATCCCGGAAGCCGTCGCATCGCGACGGCTATCCGGGATCCATCTACATTGCCTCTGGATCCCGGGTCTGCAGCGCACCCCTTGTGGTGCGCTGCGCCCGGGATGACAAAGGTGTCACATTGATTCCCGTCACGACGTTCGCCGGACAACAGGTCGCGCTCTTCGGCCTCGGTAGCTCCGGTCTTTTGGCGGCGCGCGCGCTGAAAGACGGCGGCGCCGACGTGATTGCCTTTGACGATGATGCCGGGAAAATCGCCGAAGCGCAGGGGGCAGGAATAAAGACGCAGGATCTGCGCAATCTCGACTGGACGAAAACCGCGGCCCTGGTGCTGGCGCCCGGCGTGCCGCTGACGCACCCGCAACCGCATTGGACAGTCGATCTTGCAGGCAAAGCCAATGTCGAAGTGATCGGAGACATCGAGCTGTTCTGCCGAGAGCGCGCCAAATCCGGGACACAATGCCCGCTCGTGGCAATCACGGGCACCAACGGCAAATCGACGACGACCGCACTTACGACACACCTGTTACAGAGCGCCGGTGTTGATGCGCAGATGGGCGGCAATATTGGCGTGCCCGTTCTGGCGCTCGCGCCGTTCAGGGCGGGCCGCGCCTACGTCCTGGAAGTTTCGTCCTATCAGATCGATCTTGCGCCTTCGCTGAAACCGACGGCCGGCATCCTGCTGAATGTCACGGAAGACCATCTCGATCGTCACGGCACGATGGAACGCTACGCCGCAATCAAGGAACGGCTTGCAGCCGATGTCGAGAAGAATGGCACGGCCATCATCGGTATTGACGACGCCTATACCCGCGCGGCGGCTGACCGGATTCAACGCGCGGGCAAGAATGTCGTCCGTGTTTCCGTCGAGTCGTCATTGCGCGACGGATATTTCGCGCAAGGGAGCCGCATCATGCGCGCCGCCAGCGGCAAAACCCAGGCTGTGGCGGATCTGGCGGGAATTGGCTCGCTGCGGGGCTCGCACAACGCGCAGAACGCCGCCTGCGCGGTAGCGACGTGTGTCGCGCTCGGCGTCGATTTGCCCGCGATTCAAAAAGGTCTCGCCAGTTTCCCGGGCCTTGCGCATCGCATGCAGCAGGTCGGCCGCAAGGGGAACGTGCTGTTCGTCAATGACTCGAAGGCGACCAATGCCGATTCAGCGGCTAAGGCGCTGGCAAGTTTCAACGACATCTATTGGATTGCCGGCGGAAAGCCGAAAACGGGCGGGATCGTAAGTCTTGCCGAATTTTTCCCGCGCATCCGCAAAGCCTACCTGATCGGCGAGGCGACGAAGGAATTCGCGCAGACGCTGGAAGGCCGGGTGCCGTATGAGATCAGCGGGGTCCTTTCCGCCGCGGTCGACGCGGCGGCCCGCGATGCCGCCGCCGCGACGCTCGACGAGCCGGTCGTGCTCCTGTCTCCCGCCTGCGCCTCCTTCGATCAGTACCGTAATTTTGAAGTGCGTGGCACAGCCTTTACCGATGCAGTGCTGGCGATACCCGGCATGACTGCGACTGTTAATGCTTCCTAAACCGCGAAGCGTCAGCTTGAGCCGGACGGGGACTCAAGGATGCATTCGCGCGCGCAACGCACTCTCTTCGGCGAATGGTGGTGGACGGTCGACCGGCTGACGCTTGCCGCCATCGGCGCCTTGATGCTGGCCGGCGTCGTGCTTTCGCTTGCGGCAAGCCCGCCCGTGGCAGGCCGGCTCGGCCTCGACCCGTTCTATTTCGTGAACCGCCACATCCTTTTTCTTCTGCCGTCCATCGCCGTGATGCTTGGCGTGTCCTTCCTCAATCCCCAACAGGTCCGCCGGCTGTCACTGCTCATCTTTGCCGTGAGCCTGGTCTTGGCCGCGGCGACGCCCTTCTTCGGCCCCGAGATCAAGGGCGCGCGGCGCTGGCTGGTCGTGTACAGCGTCAGCATTCAACCATCTGAGTTCCTCAAGCCCGCCTTCGTCATCATTGTCGCCTGGCTGTTCGGCGAATCTGCAAAGCGCCCCGACATGCCGGCGAACACGTTCTCCCTGATGCTGCTGCTGACGGTCGTCGCGCTGCTGGTCCTGCAGCCAGACTTCGGCCAGACGATGCTGATCGCCCTGGTGTGGAGCGCTCTCTTCTTCATGGCCGGCATGCGTGTGGTCTGGGTCTTCGGTATTGCCGGCTTAGCCGGTGCGGGCCTGCTCAGCGCGTACTACACGGTGCCGCACGTCGCGCGCCGGATTCAGCGTTTCCTCGACCCGGCGTCAGGCGACACCTTTAACATCGACATCGCAACCGAAAGCTTCATGCGCGGCGGCTGGTTCGGCAAGGGACCGGGCGAGGGGACGGTGAAACGACTTCTGCCGGAGAGCCATACGGACTTCGTGTTTGCGGTGGCCGCAGAGGAATTCGGCATCGCGCTCTGCCTTGTGATCGTCGCATTGTTCGCCTTCATCGTCATTCGCATGCTGCTGCGGGCCATGCGCAACGACGACGCGTTCACCCGGTTTTCGGCAGCCGGCCTTACTATTCTTTTCGCCACG